>NZ_JBIVHR010000080.1:0-19049 GCF_044749305.1 Pseudomonas sp. NPDC089534
CGTCGGCCTCCACCGCACGGCTGACGTAAGCGGCGCCGCTGGCCAGGCTCTGGGCGGCTGGACGCTGTTCAAGCGCAAGGAGCAAAGCCCGCTGCTGCTGTCGGCCCGGGACGATGCCGACGGCAAGCACTACGCCGTCGGCTACCGCCTGGACGGCACCCGGCTGTTCGCCACCGAAGTCGGCCAGCGCTGCCACGACATCATCAACCACCCGACGCTGCCGATCGCGCTGTTCGTCGCCCGCCGCCCGGGCACCGAGAGCTACCTGATCGACCTGCGCGACGGTGCGCTGCTGCAGACCGTGACCTCGCAGCCGAACCGGCATTTCTACGGCCACGCGGTGATCCACCACAGCGGCGACTACCTGTACGCCACCGAGAACGACACCACCGACCCCGGCCGCGGCCTGCTGGGGGTGTACCGGTTCGAGGGCGAACGGCTGGTGCACAGCGGCGAGATCTCCACCCATGGCCTGGGGCCGCATCAGGTGTCGTGGATGCCCGATGGCGAAACCCTGGTGGTGGCCAACGGCGGCATCCGCACCGAGGCCGAAAGCCGGGTGGACATGAACCTCGACGCCATGGAACCGAGCCTGGTGCTGATGCGCCGCGACGGCACGCTGCTGAGCAAGGAGACCCTCGCCCAGCAGATGAACAGCGTGCGCCATCTGGGCATCGCCAGCGACGGCACCATCGTCGCCGGCCAGCAGTTCATGGGCCCCTCGCAGGAGCGCTCCGAGCTGTTGGCGATCAAGCGTCCGGGCCAGCCGTTCGTGGCGTTCCCGGTGCCGGACCACCAGTTGCAGTCCATGGGCCATTACACCGCCAGCGTCGCCGTGCACAGCGACCTGCGGCTGGTGGCGCTGACGGCCCCGCGCGGCAACCGCTTCTTCATCTGGGACCTGGACAGCGGCGAAGTGCGTCTCGACGCCCCGCTGCCGGACTGCGCCGGCGTCGGCGCGGTGAAGGACGGCTTCGTCGTGACCTCGGGCCAGGGACGCTGCCGCTACTACGACTGCCGCCAGGACGAACTCCTGGCCAAACCGCTGGATCTGCCGGCGGGGCTCTGGGACAACCATCTGCACCTGATGGCATGAAGCCGGCCGCCGGCAGGCTTGCCGGCGGCGCTTCACCGTTGCCTTCCCTCCCCTCATACCCTGTAAAAACTGGCAGTTGGAATCCCTGCCGGACTCGGAGTAATGTGCCCGCCTGTCTCGCCTGATTTTCTCCAAGGAACTGGAAATATGCTGCGTCGCCGCATGCTGAAAATGTTGGGTGTCGTACTGCTGATCGTCCTGGCGCTGGCCGGCTACAAGGCCTTCACCATCTACACGATGGTCCAGGGTTTCGCCAAGCCGAAACCGCCGATCAGCGTCGCCGTCGCCACCGCCGCCGAGCGCCCGTGGCAGATGCGCCTGCCCACCGTCGGCACGCTCAAGGCGCTGCAGGGCGTCGAGCTGAGGCTGGAGACCAACGGCACCGTCACCGAGCTCAAGTTCGAGTCCGGGCAGAAGGTCAAGGCCGGACAGCCGCTGCTGCAGCTCGACAGCGCGGTGGAATCCGCCCTGCTGGAAACCGCCAAGGCCGACCTGGGCCTGGCGCAGCTGGACTTCGGCCGCGGCAGCCAACTGGTCGGCAGCAGCGCCATCTCCAAGGGCGAATACGACCGGCTCTCGGCCCAACTGCAAAAGAACAAGGCCACGGTCAACCAGCTCAATGCGGCGCTGGCGAAGAAACGCATCGCCGCGCCGTTCAGCGGCACCATCGGCATCCGCCAGGTCGACGTCGGCGATTACCTCGCCAGCGGCACCAAGATCGCCACCCTGCAGGACCTGAGCAGCCTCTACGCCGACTTCTACGTCCCGGAGCAGTCGGCACCGAAACTGGCCCTCGGCCAACCGGTGCAGATCGCGGTCGCGGCGTTTCCCGGCCAAGCCTTCCCCGGCACCATCAGCGCCATCAACCCGATCGTGGAAAACACCACCCGCAACATCCTCGTGCGCGCCACCCTGGCCAACCCCGACGGCAAGCTGCTGCCGGGCATGTTCACCAGCGTCGAGGTGCTGCTGCCGGATCCGCAGAAACACGTGGTGGTGCCGGAAAGCGCAGTCACCTACACCCTCTACGGCAACTCGCTGTACGTGGTCGCGCAGAAGAAGGCCGAGGACGGCAGCGTCGAGAAGGACGGGGACGGCCAACCGGTGCTGATCGCCGAACGGCGGTTCATCGAGACAGGCGAACGCCGTGACGGCCTGGTGATGATCAACAAGGGCGTGCAGAGCGGCGAACAGGTGGTGACGGCCGGCCAGATCAAACTGGACAACGGCGCCCACATCGCCATCAGCGACGACAAGACCCTCGGCGAGCAGAACAGTCCGCGCCGCGCCGACTGATCAAGGAATTCCCATGGCCTTTACCGATCCGTTCATCCGCCGCCCGGTGCTCGCCACCGTGGTCAGCCTGCTGATTGTGCTGCTGGGCTTCCAGGCCTGGAGCAAGCTGCCGCTGCGCCAGTACCCGCAGATGGAAAACGCCCTGATCACGGTGACCACCGCCTACCCCGGCGCCAACGCCGAAACCATCCAGGGCTACATCACCCAGCCGATGCAGCAGAGCCTGGCGAGCGCCGAGGGCATCGACTACATGACGTCGGTCAGCCGCCAGAACTTCTCGGTGATCTCGATCTACGCGCGCATCGGCTCCAACAGCGACCGCCTGTTCACCGAACTGCTGGCCAAGGCCAACGAGGTGAAGAACAAACTGCCGCAGGACGCCGAAGACCCGGTGCTGAGCAAGGAGTCCGCCGACGCTTCGGCGCTGATGTACATCAGCTTCTTCAGCAAGGATCTGAGCAACCCGCAGATCACCGACTACCTGTCGCGGGTGATCCAGCCGAAGCTGGCGACCCTGCCGGGCATGGCCGAGGCAGAGATCCTCGGCAACCAGGTGTTCGCCATGCGCCTGTGGCTCGATCCGGTGAAGCTCGCCGGCTTCGGCCTGAGCGCCAGCGACGTGACCAACGCCGTGCGCCAGTACAACTTCCTGTCCGCCGCAGGCGAAGTGAAGGGCGAGTACGTGGTCACCAGCATCAACGCCAACACCGAACTGAAATCCGCCGAGGCCTTCGCGGCGATCCCGCTCAAGGTCGACGGCGACAGCCGCGTGCTGCTGCGGGACGTGGCGCGGGTCGAGATGGGCGCCGAGAACTACAACTCCATCAGTTCCTTCGGCGGCACGCCGTCGGTGTACATCGGGATCAAGGCGACCCCGGCGGCCAACCCGCTGGACGTGATCAAGGAAGTGCGCAAGATCATGCCGCAGCTGGAGGCTCAGCTCCCGCCCAACCTCAAGAGCGAAATCGCCTACGACGCCACGCTGTTCATCCAGGCCTCCATCGACGAGGTGCTCAAGACCCTGTTCGAAGCGGTGCTGATCGTGATCGTGGTGGTGTTCCTGTTCCTCGGCGCGCTGCGTTCGGTGGTGATCCCGGTGGTGACCATCCCGCTGTCGATGATCGGCGTGATGTTCTTCATGCAGATGATGGGCTATTCGATCAACCTGCTGACCTTGCTGGCGATGGTGCTGGCCATCGGCCTGGTGGTGGACGACGCCATCGTCGTGGTGGAGAACATCCACCGCCACATCGAGGAAGGCAAGACGCCGTTCGAGGCGGCCCTGGAAGGCGCCCGGGAAATCGCCTTGCCGGTGGTGTCGATGACCATCACCCTGGCGGCGGTGTACGCGCCCATCGGCTTCCTCACCGGGCTGACCGGGGCGCTGTTCAAGGAGTTCGCCCTGACCCTGGCCGGGGCGGTGGTGATCTCCGGCATCGTCGCCCTGACCCTGTCGCCGATGATGTGCGCCGTCCTGCTGCGCCACGACGAGAACCCCAGCGGCCTGGCCCATCGCCTCGACCTGATCTTCGAAGGCCTCAAGCGCCGCTACCAGAGCCTGCTGCACGGCACCCTCAACACCCGGCCGGTGGTGTTGGTGTTCGCGGTGATCGTGCTGTGCCTGATCCCGGTGCTGCTCAAGTTCACCAAGTCGGAGCTGGCGCCGGACGAGGACCAGGGCATCATCTTCATGATGGCCAACGCCCCGCAGCCGACCAACCTCGACTACCTGAACACCTACACCGACGAATTCATCAAGATCTTCAAGGAGTTCCCCGAGTACTACTCGTCCTTCCAGATCAACGGCTACAACGGCGTGCAGACCGGCATCGGCGGCTTCCTGCTCAAGCCCTGGAACGAGCGCGACCGCACGCAGATGCAGATCCTGCCGGAGGTGCAAGGCAAGCTGGAGCGCATTCCCGGCCTGCAGATCTTCGGCTTCAACCTGCCCTCCCTGCCCGGCACCGGCGAAGGCCTGCCGTTCGAGTTCGTGATCAACACCGCCAACGACTACGAAGTGCTGCTGGAAGTGGCCGACCGGATCAAGAAGCGCGCCGCGGAATCCGGCAAGTTCGCCTTCGTCGACCTGGACCTGGCCTTCGACAAACCGGAAGTGGTGGTCGACATCGACCGGGCCAAGGCGGCGCAGATGGGCGTGTCGATGCAGGACCTGGGCGGCACCCTCGCCACCCTCCTGGGCGAGGCCGAGATCAACCGCTTCACCATCGAGGGGCGCAGCTACAAGGTCATCGCCCAGGTCGAACGCCCCTACCGCGAGAACCCGGACTGGCTGAACAACTACTACGTGAAGAACACCCGCGGCGAACTGCTGCCGCTGTCCACCCTGATCACGGTGACCGACCGCGCGCGGCCGCGGCAGCTCAACCAGTTCCAGCAACTCAACGCGGCGAAGCTGTCCGGGTTTCCGCTGGTGAGCATGGGCGAAGCCATCGACACCGTGCGCCAGATCGCCCGGGAAGAGGCCCCCGCCGGGTTCGCCTTCGACTACGGCGGCTCCTCCCGGCAGTACGTGCAGGAAGGCAGCGCGCTGTGGGTGACCTTCGCCCTGGCGCTGGCGATCATCTTCCTGGTGCTGGCCGCGCAGTTCGAAAGCTTCCGCGATCCGCTGGTGATCCTGGTCACCGTGCCGCTGTCGATCTGCGGCGCGCTGATTCCGCTGTTCCTGGGCTGGTCGAGCATGAACATCTACACCCAGGTCGGACTGGTGACGCTGATCGGCCTGATCAGCAAGCACGGCATCCTGATCGTCGAGTTCGCCAACCTGCTGCGCAAGGAAAAGGGCCTGACGGCCCGGGAGGCCGTGGAGGAAGCCGCGGCCATCCGCCTGCGTCCGGTGCTGATGACCACGGCGGCGATGGTGTTCGGCATGGTGCCGCTGATCCTGGCGAGCGGCGCCGGTGCGGTCAGCCGTTTCGACATCGGTACGGTGATCGCCACGGGCATGTCCATCGGAACGTTGTTCACCCTGTTCGTCCTGCCGTGCGTCTACACCTTCCTGGCCAAGCCCGACAAGGCACAGTGACCTTGTGGCTCTCCTGCTGGCCTGCACAGCAGGCCCTCCCCTTTGGGGCCGCTGCGCGCCCCAGCGGGAGCAAGCGCCCTCGCCACAGGAGTAACAAGGCACAAAAAAGGCCTCGCATCTGCGAGGCCTTTTCATAAGGCTGCGGGGGAATTCAGCTCTGCGGTCTCATCCGTTGCGAGAGACCGAACATGAACAGCAACAAATCATGATCCGGTTCAGACGACACGGCGGTCTTCACCACCCGAGGCACCGGGCGATGGACTTCGCCCGCCGATTTGCCGATCACCTGCATGCGTGGCTGTTCCCAGGCCGCCACCGCCAATGAAGCAACTGCCAAGGCTCCTACCAAAAACAAACCTCGCGCAATTTCTAGTTTCATCGCTATAAACCTTTGATAGCGCTGCCAAACGCCGTCTCATAAAAATAGACGAGTTTTTTCCAATCCGAATCGCTGAACGACGAATGGCGACGCAGTTGCTTCATGTCATGGGCGGCCGCGCGACCGGCGGTCAACCGCTGGCGGCATTTCTCAAGATCGATCAGGGCCACCTCGACCTTGGCGCCGTCACCTTCGCCGGTGACGCGGACAAACACGTGCTTGATGTAGATGCAGCTGTGCTGCCAACGGCCCCGGTGCAGGCGCGCCAGGTTGTCGGCCAGGTCCTTGAGCACACGCTCATAGACCGCTTCGCCATGGCGCTCGCGACCACCGGCGGCTTCCCACTGCTCCAGCTCCAGAAAGCCGTCCAGGGACTTGGTCACCAGCAAGGCACGCCACTTGTGCACCGGGTCGGGCTGGGCGCCGCAGAACACGATTTGCGGCACGCGCACGCCGAGCGCGGCGGCGCCGGTCAGCGCATCACGCTCGCGCAGCACCGTCGGCCGGCCGAACGGATGCGACCAACTGCGGTAGATATGGCCGGTCTGGCGTTTGGCATACAGCAACTGGCCATCGCGGCCCATGACTCGTTGCACACCGCTTTCACCGCCGCGGCGCACGTTGGGCTCTTCCACCCACTCGCCACGCTGGCTCCAGTAGTAGTTGAAGCGATCCTGGGGAGCGACTTCCGTTTCTGCTGCAATATGCACTGCCATCCCGTTACCTCTTGCGTAATACGTAAACCCGCCACATGGCATAGAGCGGTATAAAGTCCAGTTGTTCCTGGATGCGGAAACCCGCCTCTTCGAATTCTTTCTCGACCGTAGCGGCCGGTAACACAAAGCGGTTCTGGTAACCCTCCTGACCACGTTTGCGCTCGGCGCGCTTGCGTTTCCAGGCCTTGAAGTTGCCGTCCACCCACAACGAAACGATCACGCTGTCGCGGGTGACGCGCTCGAACTCGCGCAGAATGGCCCGTCGATGCTCGGCGTCCCCGATGTGATGGAGCAACCGCATGCAGAAAATGCTGTCGACGGCGTTGTCGGGCAACGCGATGTCGAACGCAGATGTGTGCAAGGGCTGTACCCGTTTCACCACATCGGCCGGCTGGGCCTGCATGGCGGTCTTGATCATCGACTCGGAATTGTCCGCGCCGATGATCACCCGGTTCGGCTTTTCCGCCAGCAACGGCCAGAAACGTCCGGCTCCGCAAGGCAGGTCCAGCACCAGCCCCGGCTCGCCGACCAGGGTCAGCGCCTTGCGGGCCAGTTGCAGGTCGCGCCAGTGGGACAAACGCCGCCCGAGACCGTCCTGATGCTTGCGCAAGTACTTCTGCGCATGGTTATCGTCGTACTTTTCGGAAAAATCGAGCTTGATCGGGCCGGCCATCACCAGGACTCCTGAATTACGGATCACACCACCTTAGGGAGCGGTGTGTCAGCGTCAGGTCATCCATTTGTGAAAAAAATGTCATGCAAACCCTAAACCATTTCAGGGTTTTACAACCACACCGCAGTAGCTCAGGGCCATCACTGTAGCTCAGGATCGGCCCAAATCCACCTCGAACCGGCAGCCATTGGGCTCCATTGTGCTCAAGTTGACGCTCCAGCCCTGGTTCTCGCAGATCCGCTGCACCAGCGACAGCCCGAGCCCCAAGCCTTCACCCCGTTTTTCGGTGCCCCGCACGAAGGGCTGGAACATGGCTTCACGCTTCTCCTCGGGAATGCCCACCCCCGAGTCCTCGACCACGAACCCGTTGCCGTTGAGGGTCAGGCGGATGAAACCCTGCTCGGTGTAGTGCAGCGCATTGCGCAGCAGGTTGCCCATCACCGCATTGAGCAACGTCGCGTTGTAGGGGGTGTCCGGCGGATTGCCCGGTTCGAAGATCAGCGTCAGGCCCTTGGTCTCGATCGGCTCGCGCCACAGGCACAGCAGACTGTCCGCGACTTGGGCCAGGTTCTGCCGGGGCGAGACGCCGGCGTCTTCGCGCTTGGCCCGGGCCAGCATCAGGAAGGTCTGCACCAGTTCACGCATTTCCTCGCTGGCGCGGGCAATCCGCTCGACCTGCGCGCGGCCGCGCTGATCGATGTGCGGATTCTCCAGCAGCAGCTCGCACGAACTGGCCAGCACCATCAACGGCGTGCGCAGTTCATGGCTCACATCGCTGGTGAACAGGCGCTCACGCGTCAGCGCCTGGCGCAGCCGCCCAAGCGTGGCATCGAACGCCACCGCCAGTTCGCCCACTTCGTCGGCGGCATAGTCCGGCGCCAGCGGAGGCGCCAGGCCCAGCAGTTGGTCGCGATGACGCACCTGACGCGCCAGCCGCACCACCGGCGCCATCACCTTGCGCGCCAGCACCCAGCCCAGGAACACCGCCAGCGCCAGGCTGAGCACGAAGCCCACCAGCACCACGGCGAACAGCACGCGCTCGCGCTCCTCGAAATCGCTTTGGTCCTGCAGCAGCACATAGCGCCGGCCATCGACGATCTCGACCATGGCGTGATACGACAGCTGCTCGCGAAAGACTTCGTGAAAACCCGAATCCAGGTGGCGCAGGTCCTTGGGCAGCTCGAAGTCGCCCGGCCCGCCGCTGAAGTAGAACAGTTGATCCGGCTCCGGCCGGTGGCTCCAGTCCGAGACGTTGTCCATCAGCAACAGCCGCTGGAGGTCGCCGCCGAGACCTGCCGAAATCAGTTTTTCCTCGACCAGGTGGACCGTCGCGACAATTCCCATGGCGAACGCTCCCGCCACCAGCGCGCTCATCAACGCAAACGCGATGATGATCCGCTGGGCAAGGCTCTGCTTAAACTCCATCGCGGCCCTCGGCCAAGCGGTAACCCACGCCGTGCACGGTGTGCAGCAACGGTTTGGCGAACGGCTTGTCGATCACCTGACGCAATTGGTGAACATGGCTGCGCAGGCTGTCGCTGTCCGGGCAGTCGTCGCCCCACAGCGCTTCCTCGAGAATTTCCCGGCGCAGCACGTGCGGGCTCTTCTGCATCAGCACCGCCAACAGCTTGAGGCCGACCGGGTTGAGCTTGAGCAGCTTGCCCTCGCGGGTGACCTCAAGGGTGTCGAGGTCATAGTTCAGGTCGCCGACCTGCAAGGCACGGCGTCCGCCGCCCTGGGTGCGGCGCATCACCGCTTCGACCCGCGCCGCCAGTTCGGACAGCGCGAACGGTTTGATCAGGTAGTCGTCGGCGCCGGACTTGAAGCCTTGCAGGCGGTCGTCCAGTTGGTCGCGGGCGGTGAGCATGATCACCGGCGTGTCCCGCCGGGCGTCCTCGCGCAGCCGCTTGCACAGGGTGTAGCCGTCGATGCCCGGCAGCATGATGTCGAGCACGATCAGGTCGTAATGCTCGGTGGCCGCCAGATGCAGGCCCGACAGACCGTCCTGGGCGCAATCGACGGTGTAGCCCTTGAGCCCCAGGTAATCGGCCAGGTTGGCCAGGATGTCGCGGTTGTCCTCAACCAAAAGAATTCGCATGGGCACCTCCTCCGTACACCGAAACGGCCGTCTTGGCCCGCGCAGCTTACGGCCAAGCGCCGCTCAGGGCTAGGGCCGGAAGCCGCCCGGGCCGAGCCTTGGCGGCAACCCGAGACTTTAACGAGATTTTCACTATCGGTTCACACGCCGACGACAGCGACAGCGCGAGACTCCCGCGTTTTATATAGGGATCGTAGCCAATGGATTTTTTCAGGACGGCGCCCATGCGCTTTCTGCTGTTGATCGCCGGCACCTGGCTGGCGGTGTTCTTCCTGACCCGGACAGTGTTGCTGCTGACCCACCTGGATGAGGCCGGCGGCGCGGCGTTTTCGCTGTTCGGCATCGGCCTGCTCTATGACCTGGGCTTTCTCGCCTATGCGGCGCTGCCGATGGGCCTCTATCTGCTGCTCTGCCCGCCGGCCCTGTGGCGGCGCCGGGGCCACCGCTGGTTCCTGCAAGGGCTCCTGACGCTCAGCCTGTTCGCGATGCTGTTCACCGCCGTGGCCGAGTGGCTGTTCTGGGATGAGTTCGGCGTGCGCTTCAACTTCATCGCCGTCGATTATCTGGTGTACTCCGACGAAGTGCTGAACAACGTGCTGGAGTCGTACCCGATCGGCACGCTGCTCAGCATCCTGGCGGTGCTTGCCGTGGGCCTGAGCCTGGTGCTGCGCAAGCCATTCAGGGCCGCGCTGGAGGCACCGCTGCCGCCGTTGCGCGCGCGTGCGCTCAATGCGCTGGTCCTGCTGGCCGTCGCAGGGCTGAGCCTGCAGTTGCTCAGCCAAGGTTTCCCGCGCGCCCAGGGCGGCAATGCCTATCAGAACGAATTGGCGAGCAACGGCCCGTACCAGTTCTTCGCCGCGTTCCGCAACAACGAGCTGGACTACGGGCAGTTCTACGGCAGCCTGGCCCCCGAGGCCGTCGGCCGGCAGATCCGCGCGGAACTGAACGAACCCAATGCGCGCTTCATCGGTCAGGATCCGCAGGACATCCGTCGGATGATCGACAACCCCGGCACGGTGCGCAAACCGAACATCGTGCTGGTGACCATCGAAAGCCTGAGCGCCAAGTACCTGGGCAGCAACGGCGACGAACGCAACCTCACGCCGAACCTGGACGCCTTGCGCAAGCAAAGCCTGTACTTCAGCAACTTCTACGCCACCGGCACCCGCACCGACCGCGGCCTGGAGGCCATCACCCTGGCCATCCCGCCGACGCCGGGCCGCTCCATCGTCAAGCGCATCGGCCGCGAGAGCGGCTTCGCCAGCCTCGGCCAGCAGTTGAGCGCCGTTGGCTACGACAGCGTGTTCGTCTATGGCGGACGCGGCTATTTCGACAACATGAACGCGTTCTTCAGCGGCAACGGCTACCGTGTCGTCGACCAGAGCAGCGTCGACGAGTCCGAGATCCACTTCAAGAACGCCTGGGGCATGGCCGACGAGGATCTGTACAAGCAGACGCTGAAGCTGGCGGATGCCGACTTCGCCAAAGGCCAGCCGTTCCTGCTGCAGTTGATGACCACCTCCAACCATCGCCCGTACACCTACCCGGACAACCGGATCGACATCAAGTCCGGCAACGGTCGCGACGGTGCGGTGAAGTACACCGACTACGCCATCGGCCGGTTCCTGGAGCAGGCGCGGCAGAAGCCGTGGTTCGACGACACGATCTTCATCTTCGTCGCCGACCACACCGCCGGCAGCGCAGGCAAGGAAGACTTGCCGATCAGCAACTACCAGATCCCGCTGTTCATCTACGCGCCCAAGCTGATCGAGGCGCGCGAAGACGCTCAGCTGGCCAGCCAGATCGACCTTGCGCCGACGCTGCTGGGGCTGCTCAACCTGGATTACCAATCGACGTTCTTCGGCCGCAACCTGTTGCAGGACAACCCGTTGCCGCCGCGCGTCGTGGTCGGCAACTACCAGCACCTGGGCCTGTTCGACGGCAAGGACCTGGCGATCCTCAGTCCGCGCCAGGGCCTGCGCCGACATGACGATGCGCTGACCGAAAGCCGCGAATCCCGCGCGGGCAGCGACGACCCGCTGATCAGCCGCGCCATCACCTATTACCAAACCGCCAGTCATGGCTTCACGCAACAGCTGCTTGGCTGGAAAGCGCCCAAGGAGGGCGCGCCGCAAGTCAGCGAACGTTAACCGAGGCGCCCCGGGCCGATGCACCGGGGCGTTTTCTTGCTTCAGGATCCGTCATGTCATCAAGCGCTGTACGCCCCACCCCCCGTCCGCTGAACCTCTGGCTGTGCCTTGGCATCCCCGTCGCCGCCGCCGTCATTCTGGTGCTGCTGGAATTGACCGATCTGGACATGGATCTGGCGCAGCTGTTCTATGATCCGGCCGCCGGCGACTTCATCGGCCGCCACAGCTACTTCCTGGAAAATATCCTCCACGACCGCGCCAAGCAGGTGGTCATCGCCTTCTCGGTGTTTGCCATCCTCGGTTTCCTTGGCGCGTTCTTCATTGAGCGCCTGAAGCCGTTCAAGCGTGAGCTGGGTTGCCTGGTGCTGTCGCTGGGCCTGGCGACTTCGTTCGTGACCCCGATGAAAGCCGTCACCGCCGTGCAGTGCCCCTGGAGCCTTGAACAGTTCGGCGGGCACGAAACCTACAGCAAACTGCTCAGCCACCGTCCGGACACCGACAAGCCCGGCCGCTGCTGGCCGGGCGGGCACGCCGCCACCGGGTTCACCCTGTTCGCCCTGTTTTTCGTGCTGCGTGACCGGCGTCCGCGCCTGGCGCGCCAGGCGTTCATTTTCGCGTTTGCGCTGGGTTCGGTGTTTTCCGTCAGCCGGATGATGCAGGGTGCGCACTTCTTTTCGCACAACGTTTGGACGGCGATCTTCTGCTGGCTGATTTGCCTGGGGTCCTACTACTGGGTGCTGTACCGCCCCGCCATCAGGGCCGAAGCCGCACCGGCGGCGCAACCCGCCAACGCCTGACGGGTCGGTCCTGCCAACGCCATCGCCAGCAGGCAGGCTGGCTGGCCCCCACAAGTGACCGGACCGGATGCGGCATCGGCGGACACCGCCAGACACTGTGGGAGCCAGCCTGCTGGCGATGGCGACATGCCTGTTGGCGCTGCATTGACAGACACGGCCCATTCGCGAGCAGACTCGCTCCTACAAGGGAGGCCGGGTTGTCCGTGATAGTCCGGGCAATAAAAAACCCCGCCTGCTCATCGCAGGCGGGGTTTTTCGTACAGGGGTAAGGCTGGCTTACATCATGCCGCCCATGCCACCCATGCCGCCCATGTCTGGCATGCCGCCGCCAGCTGGAGCGTCTTTCTTCGGCGCGTCGGCCACCGCAGCTTCGGTGGTCAGGATCAGACCGCCGATGGACGATGCGGCTTGCAGAGCGGAACGGGTCACCTTGGTCGGATCCAGGATGCCCATTTCGATCATGTCGCCGTATTCGCCGGTCGCGGCGTTGTAACCGAAGTTGCCTTTGCCGTTCTTGACTTCGTTGACCACGACGCTTGGCTCGTCGCCGCTGTTGGCGGAGATCTGACGCAGCGGCGCTTCAACGGCGCGGCGCAGGACAGCGATGCCCACGTCCTGGTCGGCGTTGTCGCCTTTGAGGGTGCCGATGGCTTCCAGAGCGCGGATCAGCGCAACGCCACCGCCAGGCACCACGCCTTCTTCGACGGCTGCGCGGGTTGCGTGCAGGGCGTCTTCAACGCGGGCTTTCTTCTCTTTCATTTCGACTTCGGAACCGGCGCCGACCTTGATCACCGCAACACCGCCGGACAGCTTGGCCAGACGCTCCTGCAGTTTTTCACGGTCGTAGTCCGAGGAAGTCTCGGCCACCTGGGCGCGGATCTGGGCGATGCGCGCTTCGATGTCGCCCTGAACGCCAGCACCGTCGACGATGATGGTGTTTTCCTTGGACAGGGTCACGCGCTTGGCGTTGCCCAGGTGCTCCAGGGTGGTGCTTTCCAGGCTAAGGCCGATCTCTTCGGAGATCACGGTGCCGCCGGTCAGGACGGCGATGTCCTGCAGCATGGCCTTGCGGCGGTCGCCGAAGCCAGGTGCCTTGACGGCCGCGACCTTGACGATGCCGCGCATGTTGTTCACGACCAGGGTCGCCAGGGCTTCGCCCTCGACGTCTTCGGCCACGATCAGCAGCGGACGGCCGGCCTTGGCGACGGCTTCCAGCACAGGCAGCATTTCGCGGATGTTGGAGATCTTCTTGTCGACCAGCAGGATCAGCGGGCCGTCGAGCTCGGCCACCATGGTGTCCGGCTTGTTGACGAAGTACGGGGACAGGTAGCCGCGGTCGAACTGCATGCCTTCAACGACCGACAGTTCGTTTTCCAGGCCCGAGCCTTCCTCAACGGTGATCACGCCTTCTTTGCCGACCTTTTCCATGGCTTCGGCAATGATGTCGCCGATGGAGTTGTCGGAGTTGGCGGAGATGGTGCCCACCTGAGCGATGGCCTTGGTGTCGGCGCATGGCTTGGACAGCTTCTTCAGCTCAGCGACGATGGCGATGGTCGCCTTGTCGATGCCGCGCTTCAGGTCCATCGGGTTCATGCCGGCAGCGACGGCCTTCAGGCCTTCGTTGACGATCGACTGAGCCAGTACGGTGGCGGTGGTGGTGCCGTCGCCGGCGTCGTCGTTGGCACGGGAGGCAACGTCTTTGACCAGCTGCGCGCCCATGTTTTCGAAACGGTCTTCCAGCTCGATCTCTTTGGCGACGGAAACGCCGTCTTTGGTGATGGTCGGAGCGCCGAAGCTCTTCTCGAGGATCACGTTACGGCCTTTCGGGCCCAGGGTCGCTTTTACCGCGTCAGCCAGTACGTTGACGCCGACGAGCATTTTCTTGCGGGCGGAATCGCCGAATTTAACTTCTTTAGCAGCCATGATCGATATTCCTTGAATGCTTTGGGGTAGCGGGAAAATGAACGGGGGGTAATCAGCCTTCGATGACGGCGAGGATTTCGTTCTCGCTCATCACCAGCAGGTCTTCGCCGTCGACTTTCACAGTGTTGCTGCCGGAGTAAGGACCGAACACGACCTTGTCGCCGACCTTCACGGACAGTGCACGCACTTCACCGCTTTCCAGAGCTTTGCCCGGGCCTACAGCGAGGACTTCACCGTGGTTGGCCTTCTCAGCAGCCGAACCTGGCAGGACGATACCGCCAGCGGTTTTCTTTTCTTCTTCGCTGCGACGGATAACGACGCGGTCATGCAGAGGACGAAGCTTCATTGTCGATCTCTCCTAATTGTGGTTTTCATCGGCCGGTGTGGTCCCGGCGGGTTTAACGAATCCGGCCTGCGCCGGTTGCGGCTCGACGTGCGAGACGCGGAAGTCTGTCCGGCTGATGCGCCGGAAACCTTGCGGTGACCGATACATGAGGGCGCATAAGCTTATTACAAGGGCGGGGAAGAAAAATTTTCTTCAGCGTGCCCCGGAAACGGACACGGCACCCGAAGGTGCCGTGCCGAAGAGGTGTCACTTGGTGTCGCGGTGCTCGAACTCGCCTTCGATCACCGTCGGTTCGCGGCCCAGGGGCTCGCGCGGCGCAGGGCCGCCGCGGGGTTGCAGGTCATCGGCGAACGCACGTTGGCGCATGGCCTGCTCTTCGGCGCGCTGACGCATCTTGCCGGCGATCAGGCGACGGCTGAAGGGCAGCAGCATCAGCAGGCCGACCACGTCGCTGATGAAGCCCGGCAGGATCAGCAGGCCGCCGGCAAGCGCCAGCATCAGGCCTTCGAGCATGGTCTGCGCGGGCAGCTCGCCGCGGTTCAGGCTTTCACGGGCGCGCAGCGCGGTGGCCAGCCCGGCGACGCGCAGCACGAACACGCCGAACATCGAGCCGAGGATGATCAGCAACAGGGCCGGGAAAAAACCGATGGCTCCCGCCACCTTGACGAATACGAACAGCTCCAACACCGGGAAGAGCAGAAAGAGCAACAAATAAGGGCGCATCTAAGGGTTCCTCAACGCAAGAATGCCTTGCAAGTAAGCCTTAGATGACGTCGCCCTTTCGTGAATTCAAGCGCCGGCGGGCGCATTTTTCGGCCAATGTTCGGCGCGGGCCAGGAAAACCAAGGCTTCGCGGACTTGTGTCGGCGTGTTGCAAGGCGCTTGAAACGGCAGCCAGTACAACGCCTGGCCGATGCGCAGGTGCATGCCCTCGGTGTCGATCCCGGCCATTTGCGCCGGCGCGCCTTTCGGCAGGCCGGCGAGGTCGACGTAATGGGCGATGGCCTGGGCGTGGTCGCTGTTCATGTGCTCGACCATGCCGGCCTCCGACTTGCCGGCGAACGGGTTGGCCAGCGTCAGGTGCTCGACCCAATGGATCGCGCCGAAGCCGCCGATGTAGCGGTGGCGCACCGGCTTGAGCACCCAGAAGTCGAAATCGTGGGCCTTGTGGTAGTTCCGCGAGTCAGGGAAATAGCGGTAGTAGCGCTCGGCGGCGGCCTCGATGGCGGCCTCGTCCGCAAGCTTTTCCGCTTGCGCGAGGTAGGTCAGGCGACCGACGGCCTGCACGTCTTCGGCCTCGCGCTCGCCCACCAGCAGCGAACACTTGGGATCCTTCTGCAGGTTGTGGGTGTGCTGGGCGATGCGGCTGATCAGGATCAGCGGCCGGCCCTGGTCGTCGAGGCAGTACGGAACCACGGAGCCGAACGGGAAACCGGGCATCGATTTGGAGTGGGTCGAGAGCACTCCACGGTATTCCTTGAGAAGCAATTCTCGGGCATGCTTAGCCGCTTCAACGCTCAATTTATGACTCCTTTAATAATATCCGTCATAAAAACGGACGGGCGCCCGGGTCAAGTCCCGGCCACGCCGACGGGCAATTCTGATGTGCAACCTCGCTGCGGCCGGTGCAGATCCAGAGGCCCCAAAAGGACACCACTTTGACCTGCCATCGGGGGCACGCGCATGCAACTCACTGACAAAGTAATCATTATCACCGGCGGTTGCCAGGGTCTGGGCCGCTCCATGGCCGAGTACTTCGCCGGCAAGGGCGCGAAGCTGGCGCTGGTGGACCTGAACCAGGAAAAGCTCGACGCCGCCGTCGCGGCCTGCAAGGCCAAGGGCGTCGAGGCGCGCAGCTATCTGTGCAACGTCGCCGACGAAGAGCAGGTGACGCACATGGTCGCCCAGGTGGCCGATGACTTCGGCGCGATCCACGGCCTGATCAACAACGCCGGGATCCTGCGCGACGGCCTGCTGCTCAAGGTCAAGGACGGCGAAATGACCAAGATGACCCTGGCCCAGTGGCAGGCGGTGATCGACGTCAACCTGACCGGCGTGTTCCTGTGCACCCGTGAGGTGGCGGCGAAGATGGTCGAGCTGAAGAACGGCGGCGCCATCATCAACATCTCGTCGATCTCCCGCGCCGGCAACGTCGGCCAGACCAACTACTCCGCCGCCAAGGCCGGCGTCGCCGCCGCCACCGTGACCTGGGCCAAGGAACTGGCGCGCTACGGCATCCGCGTCGCCGGCATCGCGCCGGGCTTCATCGAGACCGAGATGACCCTGGGCATGAAGCCCGAAGCGCTGGAGAAGATGACCTCGGGCATTCCGCTCAAGCGCATGGGCAAGCCGGAAGAGATCGCCCATTCGGCGGCGTACATCTTCGAGAACGACTACTACACCGGGCGGATCCTGGAGATGGACGGCGGTTTGCGGATCTGACGTCACCGCACGGGGCGGCTTGTCGGTGCATCTGGGTTGATGCCATCGCCAGCAGGCTGGCTCCCACAAGTTGCGCGGCGCACGTAGGTTTGCGAACGACCGCAATCAAGGTGGGAGCCAGCCCTGCTGGCGATGGCGTCAGCCCGAGCGCCGCAGGACAGGCCCTGCGGCGTGGCGGATCGGTCAGTCGTCGCTGACGGTGATGTTCGGCATCGCCGGCGTCGCCGCTTCCTGCAGCACGATCCGCGCGCCGACATGGCGGGCCAGGTCCTGGTAGACCATGGCGATCTGGCTGTCAGGCTCGGCGATCACCGTCGGCTTGCCGCCGTCGGCCTGCTCGCGGATCACCATCGACAGCGGCAACGAGGCCAACAGTTCGACGCCGTACTGGGTCGCGAGCTTCTCGCCGCCGCCTTCACCGAACAGATGCTCGGCATGCCCGCAATTCGAGCAGATGTGCACGGCCATGTTCTCCACCACGCCCAGCACCGGGATGTTGACCTTGCGGAACATCTCCACCCCCTTGCGGGCGTCCAGCAGCGCCAGGTCCTGGGGCGTGGTGACGATCACGGCGCCGGCCACCGGCACCTTCTGCGCCAGGGTCAGCTGGATGTCGCCGGTGCCCGGCGGCATGTCGATCACCAGGTAGTCCAGGTCGCCCCAGGCGGTCTGCGTGACCAGTTGCAGCAGCGCGCCGGACACCATCGGGCCGCGCCAGACCATCGGCGTGTTGTCGTCGGTCAGGAACGCCATCGACATGACTTCCACGCCGTGGGCCTTGAGCGGCACGAACCATTTCTGATCCTTGACCTCAGGACGGGTGCGCTCGGGGATGCCGAACATGATGCCCTGGCTCGGGCCGTAGATGTCGGCGTCGAGAATGCCCACCTTGGCGCCTTCGCGGGCCAGCGCCAGCGCCAGGTTGGCGGCGGTGGTGGACTTGCCCACGCCGCCCTTGCCGGACGCCACGGCGATCACGTTCTTGACGTTGGCCAGGCCCGGGATCTGCGCCTGGGCCTTGTGCGCGGCGATCACGCTGGCGATCTCGACACGGGCGCCCGACACGCCGTCCAGGCCTTCGATGGCCATCTGCAGCACCTGCGCCCAGCCGCTCTTGAACAGGCCGGCGGCGTAGCCCAGCTCCAGCCGGACGCTGACGCGGTCGCCCTGGATGTCGATGTCGCGCACGCAACCGGCGCTGACCGGATCCTGGTTCAGGTAGGGGTCGGTGTATTGGCGAAGGACGGCTTCCACCGCTTCGCGGGTGACGGCGCTCATGGGCAACTCCGGTAGCAAGACTGGGAAAAGATGGCGGCTATCCTACCCCTTCTGCCGTGCGGACGGCATGTCCGGCAAACATTTGCAGGGGTGAAATATCTTCGCCGGCGATTTATAGTGGCCGACCTCCGTTTCATCAAGTAGCGATGCCCCCATGTCCGAGCCACGCAAGATCCTCGTCACCAGCGCCCTGCCCTACGCCAACGGTTCGATCCACCTTGGCCACATGCTGGAATACATCCAGACCGACATGTGGGTGCGCTTCCAGAAGCAGCGCGGCAATCAGTGCATCTATGTCTGCGCCGACGACGCCCACGGTTCGGCGATCATGCTGCGCGCGGAAAAGGAAGGCATCACCCCGGAACAGCTGATCGCCAATGTCCAGGCCGAACACAGCGCCGACTTCGCCGACTTCCTGGTGGACTTCGACAATTTCCACTCCACCCACGCCGAAGAGAACCGCGAGCTGTCGAGCCAGATCTACCTGAAGCTGCGGGACGCCGGGCACATCGCCACGCGCTCGATCACCCAGTACTTCGACCCGGACAAGAAAATGTTCCTGGCCGACCGCTTCATCAAGGGCACCTGCCCCAAGTGCGGCACCGAAGACCAGTACGGCGACAACTGCGAAAAATGCGGCGCGACCTACGCGCCCACCGACCTGAAGGATCCGAAGTCGGCGATCTCCGGCGCCACCCCGGTGCTCAAGGACTCCCAGCACTTCTTCTTCAAGCTGCCGGACTTCCAGCAGATGCTGCAGGCCTGGACCCTCATCTGCAGTCTGTATTTCGTTTTTGGTATGAAGTTTGATG
>NZ_JBIVHR010000080.1:19059-28252 GCF_044749305.1 Pseudomonas sp. NPDC089534
CGCAGCTGCACCCTGCAGGACGCGGTGGCCAACAAGATCGCCGAATGGCTGGACGCCGGCCTGCAGCAGTGGGACATCTCCCGCGATGCGCCGTACTTCGGCTTCGAGATCCCGGACGAGCCGGGCAAGTATTTCTACGTGTGGCTGGATGCGCCGATCGGCTACATGGCCAGCTTCAAGAACCTATGCGACCGCACGCCTGCGCTGGACTTCGACGCGTTCTGGGGCAAGGACTCCACCGCCGAGCTGTACCACTTCATCGGCAAGGACATCGTCAACTTCCACGCCCTGTTCTGGCCCGCCATGCTCGAAGGCGCCGGCTACCGCAAGCCGACCGGGATCAACGTGCACGGCTACCTGACCGTCAACGGCCAGAAGATGTCCAAGTCCCGCGGCACCTTCATCAAGGCGCGCACCTACCTGGATCACCTGTCGCCGGAATACCTGCGCTACTACTACGCATCCAAGCTGGGCCGCGGCGTCGACGACCTGGACCTGAACCTCGAAGACTTCGTGCAGAAGGTCAACTCCGACCTGGTGGGCAAGGTGGTCAACATCGCCAGCCGCTGCGCAGGCTTCATCCATAAAGGCAACGCCGGGGTGATGGTCGACACCGATGCCGCGCCGGAGCTGACCGACGCGTTCCTGGCCGCCGCGCCGAGCATCGCCGACGCCTACGAGGCCCGCGACTTCGCCCGTGCCATGCGCGAGACCATGGCCCTGGCCGACCGCGCCAACGCCTGGATCGCCGACAAGGCGCCTTGGTCGCTGAACAAGCAGGAAGGCAAGCAGGACGAAGTCCAGGCGATCTGCGCCACCGGCATCAACCTGTTCCGCCAACTGGTGATCTTCCTCAAGCCGGTGCTGCCGCTGCTGGCCGCCGACGCCGAGGCGTTCCTCAACGTCGCGCCGCTGACCTGGAACGACCACGCCACGCGCCTGGCCAACCACCCGCTCAATGAATTCAAACCGTTGATGACCCGCATCGACCCGGTAAAAGTGCAAGCCATGACCGACGCCTCCAAGGAAGACCTGACCGCCAGCCAGACCGACACCGGCGCCGCCGCACCTGCCGGCAACGGCGAACTGGCCAAGGATCCGCTGTCGCCGGAAATCGAGTTCGACGCCTTCGCCGCCGTGGACCTGCGCGTGGCCCTGATCGTCAAGGCCGAACACGTGGAAGGCGCCGACAAGCTGCTGCGCCTGACCCTGGACATCGGCGACGAGCAACGCAACGTGTTCTCCGGCATCAAGAGCGCCTACCCGGATCCGTCCAAGCTCGATGGCCGCCTGACCATGATGATCGCCAACCTCAAGCCGCGGAAAATGAAGTTCGGCATCTCCGAAGGCATGGTGATGGCCGCCGGCCCCGGCGGCGAAGAGATCTACCTGCTGAGCCCGGACAGCGGCGCCAAGCCGGGTCAGCGCATCAAGTAAGGTTGCGTCCCGACGGATCCCACAGGCGTGCCCCGTGCGCCTGTGGGATTTTTCATGTCTGGCCCGCCCTCCACCGACGCCGGATAATGCCTAACCTTAAGGGACATCCGCCCGATCTGCCGACAGAGCCATGACCGACCTCGTGCTAGTGATTTTCAGTGCTGCGCTGCTCAACAACTTCGTGTTGAGCTGGCCGCTGGGCGTCGATCCGGCGCTGGCGGGCGAGCGGCGCCAGGTGCATGCGCTGGGCCTGGCGACACTGGCGCTGATGCTGGTGGCCGGGACTGTCGCCCAGGCTCTCTGGCAATGGCTGCTGGTGCCGCTGCACCTGGAGGGCTTGCGTCTTTTCGCGTTTCTGCCCCTGTGCGTGCTGTCGGTCGCGCCGCTGCTGAAACTGCTGGCCCGCGGGCTGCCGGCACTGCCTTTCGACGGGTTGTGGCCATTGATGCTGGGCAATGCCGGCGCACTGGGCCTGACGCTGATCAACGCCCAGGCGGACAAAGGCCTGTCTCATGCGATGGCGCTGAGCCTGGGCGCCGGCCTGGGCTTCTGGCTGGTGCTGAGCCTGTTCAGCGACCTGCGCGAACGCAGCGCCGGCAATGATGTTCCCCTGCCCTTTCGCGGCCTGCCGATCCAGTTGATCGGCGCCGGACTGATGGCGGTGGCTTTTCTCGGATTCAGCGGACTGATCAAAACATGAGTCTGATTCAACGCATCGACGCCCTGCTGCCCCAGACCCAATGCGGCAAGTGCGGCCACCCCGGATGCAAGCCCTACGCCGAAGGCATCGCCGGCGGCGAGCCGATCAACCGGTGCCCGCCGGGTGGTGACGAAACCGTCGCGGCCCTGGCCGAACTGTTGAGAATCCCGGTGCTGGAACTGGACATCAGCCGCGGCAGCGCGCCGCCGCAAGTGGCCTATATCCGCGAGGCCGAGTGCATCGGCTGCACCAAGTGCATCCAGGCCTGCCCGGTGGACGCCATCGTCGGCGCCGCGAAGTTCATGCACACGGTGCTCGTCGACGAGTGCACCGGCTGCGACCTGTGCGTGGCGCCCTGCCCGGTGGACTGCATCGACATGCATCCGCTGCCGGCCGGAACCCTGGCGGTGGTCGGCGGACTGGCCGCAGGCCCCGAGGAGCGCCAGGAGCGCACCGCCAAACGCGATCATGCCCGACAGCGCCACGAGCGCCGCAATGCCCGCTTGCAGCAGGAAGAGCAACACAGGGAGGCCGAGCGTGAAGCCCGGGCCCAGCGTGCGGCACAGGCGCAGGCCGCCGCATCGGATCCGGTGCAGACCGCACTGGAGCGGGTGCGCGCACAGAAGGCCGCCAACGCCGATGCGGCGCTGAAGAAGGCCAAGATCGACCTGGCCATGAGCCGCGCCCAACTGAACAAATCGCTGAAAGCCTTCGGCCATCCGCCGACGTTCGAACAACAGTCGCAACTGATCGTGCTGCAACGACAGTTCGAAGCGGCCGAACAGGCGTTGGCGGCCCTGGAAACCAGCGTCGCCGCCGCCCCTGCGGCCCCCACCCCGGCTCCGGCTCCGGCGAAGGACGCGGAACTGAAGCGGGCGAAAATCCAGTTGGCGATGCGCCGCGCCGAGCTGAAGAAAGCCCAGGCGGCAAACGCTGCGCCGCAGCAGATCGCCGAGCTGGAGCAGGCCCTGCGCGACGCCGAACAGGCGCTGCATGCGGCCGAGGACGCCAGCGGACAACCGCTGCCCGACCTTGTGCGCACCGAAAAACGGCCGATCGACAGCCAGCTCCGGCAACTGAAGACCGAACTGGCCTACGCCCGCGCCGACCTCAGCAAACTGCAAAGACGCGTCGACACCGCCCCCGACCTCCTCGACAAGGCCCGCGCCCGCCTGGAGGAAGCCGAACGTCAGGTACAAGCCCATGCCGTTCCCTGACACTCCCGACACTCGCCTGCAACAAGCGATGAAGCTTGTGCTGCTGGCCGCGCTGCCGGGGCTGCTGGCGCTGCTCTGGTTCTACGGCTGGGGCGTGCTGATCAACCTGGCGCTGTGCGTGACGACCGCATGGGCCGTCGAGGCCGGCGTGCTGCGCCTGCGTCGGCAACCGGTGCTGCCGACGCTCGCCGACGGCAGCGCCGCGGTCAGCGCCACCTTGCTGACCGCCGCCCTGCCCCCGTACTGTCCGTGGTGGCTGACGGTCACGGCGATGGCCACCGGCCTGCTGTTCGGCAAGCACCTGTACGGTGGCGTCGGCCGAAATCCGTTCAATCCGGCGATGCTCGGCTTTGCGCTGGCCATGGTGATGTTTCCCCTGTCGATGACGCATTGGCCGGGCCATGGCCTGGACCTGACAAGCGCGCTGAGCCAGGTGTTCGGCCAGGGTCAGGCGCCGGACGCCTGGGCGCAGGCCACCGTGCTGGACAGCGTGCGCATCAACAAAAGCCTGACCATGGACGAACTGTTCGCCGGCAACCCGGCGTTCGGCCGGTTCGGCGGACGCGCAGCCGAATGGGTGAACCTGGCGTTTCTCGCCGGCGGGCTGTTTCTGCTGCAACGGCGGGTGATCGGCTGGCAGGCGCCGGTCGGCATGCTCGCCGGCCTGTTCACCGTCAGCCTGCTGTGCTGGAACGGCTCGGGCTCCGACTCCCACGGCTCGCCGCTGTTTCACCTGCTCAGCGGCGCTACGATGCTGGGCGCGTTCTTCATCGTCACCGAACCGGTCTCCGGCGCAAGAAGCCCGCTCGCCCGCCTGCTGTTCGGCATCGGCGCAGGGCTGCTGACCTACTTGATCCGCACCTGGGGCGGCTATCCGGACGGAGTGGCCTTTGCGGTGCTGCTGATGAACCTGTGCGTGCCGGCGCTGGAACGCTTCGCCGCCGCCCGCCAAGGACAGGTGACACCATGAGCCGCGCGGGCAGCCTGATCGCACTGGCGCTGCTGGCCGGCGCGGGCATCGGCGCGACCTGGCTCCTTCAGGACCTCAGCGCGCCGCACATCGCCGCTGAACGGAAGCGGATCGAAAGCCGCACGCTGCTGGACATGCTGGCAGCGGACAGCTACGACAACCAACCGCTGGAACAACCGCTGCCGCTGACCGCCTCCACCCTGAACCACAGCACGCTGATGGGCGCCTACCGGGCGACCCGGGACGGCAGGCCCGTGGCCATCCTGCTGCGCAGCCAGGCCCCCGGCTATGCCGGCCAGATCGAATGGCTGATCGCGATCGACCCCTTGGGCAAGCTGATCGGCGTGAAGACCCTCCGGCAAACCGAAACACCGGCGCTGGGCGGACTGATCGGCGACTGGCCGAACGCCTGGCTGCAGACCTTCACGGGCAAGTCCGTCAATGAACCGGAAGATGCCGGCTGGGGGCTGAAGAAGGACCGGGGGCAATTCGACCAGATCGCCGGCGCGACCGTCACCTCGCGCGCGGCGGTGAACGCCATCCATGACGCCTTGCGCTACTTCGACGAGCATCGGGCGATATTGCTGGGGAATGCTGAATGAACGGGCCTGCGACGATCTCCAACTCATTGGTGCTGACACTGTTGCTCGGCGCCACCGGCTCGCTGCCCGGCGCACTGGGAACGGTGCTGCTGTGCGCTGCCGTCGTCGGCCTCTACGGCCTGTGCATGCAGCCGTTGCGACCGCGCCTGACGAAGGCGAGCGTCCTGCCGGCCAGCCTGTTGGTGGCCGCCACGCTCGCCGGTTGCGCCGACACGCTCGTGCAGTACGGCTCGGTGCAATGGCATCAGATGATCGGCCTCTATGCCGGCGTGATTGGCCTGCAGTGCATTGTGCTGGAGCACAACGGGTTCTTCCTCCAGCCTGCACGCCTCAAACCGTTCGGCCTGTTCGCCGGCCTGATGATCGTGATGGCCGCGTTGCGCGAACTGATCGGCCGGGGCAGCATCGGTCTCCATCTCTCAGAACACTGGCAAGGTCTGACGGTGTTCGGCGAAGGCCTGCACCTGTTCACGCTGGTTCCCGGCGCATTCATCCTGCTGGGATTGCTGCTGGCCGTCCGTCAGACCCTTCGCCCCACCGCTCACGCCGAGGAAACGCATCGCCCATGAATGCCGCAAAACGCCTGGAAATCTTTCGCCGACTTCACGAAGACAATCCCGAGCCGAAAACCGAACTGGCCTACTCCTCGCCGTTCGAACTGCTGATCGCCGTGATCCTGTCGGCACAGTCGACCGACGTCGGGGTGAACAAGGCCACGGCCAGGCTCTACCCGGTGGCCAATACGCCGGCGGCCATCCATGCGCTGGGCGTGGACGGGCTGTCCGAGTACATCAAGACCATCGGGCTCTACAACAGCAAAGCGAAAAACGTGATCGAGACCTGCCGCCTGCTGGTCGAACGCCACGGCGGCGAAGTCCCGCAGACCCGCGAAGAGCTGGAAGCCCTGCCCGGCGTGGGCCGCAAGACCGCCAACGTGGTGCTCAATACCGCGTTCCGCCAACTGACCATGGCGGTGGACACCCATATTTTCCGGGTGAGCAACCGCACCGGGATCGCCCCCGGCAAAAACGTGGTGGAGGTGGAAAGGAAACTGATGAAATTCGTGCCGAAAGAGTACCTGCTCGACTCGCACCACTGGCTGATTCTCCACGGACGTTATGTGTGCCTGGCGCGCAAGCCACGGTGCGGAAGCTGTCGGATCGAGGATTTGTGCGAGTACAAACACAAAACTTCCGACGATTGATCGGCTATTAGGTTTTTTGTTTTTTCGATTGAAAAAATCTTTTTTACCATCCGCTGGTTTATCGATATAAGGAGCGCCAAAGGCAGTCTTAGCCTGGAGTTGACCTTATGAGTACCAGCAAAGAACAACTGGATGTAGAAGACGACTTTATCGCCACCGAAGACGACGATGCGGAATCGAAGGTCGAAGTGGCGAAGACCAACCTGAGCAAACGCCGCACCATCGACAATCTGCTTGAGGAACGCCGCCTGCAAAAGCAATTGGCGGAGTTTGATTACGACGTTGATGACTGATACCTGAAAGCCTCCCGAAACGGAGGCTTTTTACTGTCCGGCGCAAGCTGAAACCGATCGGCCCATGACCCGTCAGCCGCCGTGACGCTCAGACGAGCCCATTGCGTTGCGCCAGTTCGATCAGATCCACCAGCGAACGGGCGTTGAGCTTCAACAGCAGGCGCGTCTTGTAAGTGCTCACCGTCTTGTTGCTGAGAAACATGCCGTCGGCGATTTCCTTGTTGGTCTTGCCGCGGGCCAACTGCTGCAGCACCATCATTTCCCGTCCCGACAGACGATCCACCATGTCCGCTTCACTGGCGTTGCCAAGGCTCGTGCGCACCGTATGCAAGGCCTGGTTCGGGAAGTAGCTGTATCCCGACAAGACGGCCTTGATGGCGCTGAGCAGTTCGGTCAGGTCTTGCTGTTTGCAGACATAGCCGGCGGCACCGGACTGCATGCATCGCATCGAGAAATGCCCCGGTGCCTGGGATGTCAGCACCAGCACTTTCAACGGCATGGCCGATGACGTCAGTCGGGCAATGACTTCAAGTCCGTCAAGTTTTGGAATTCCGATATCAAGAATAACGATATCGGGCATTTGTTCGCGGGCAAGTTGCAATGCATCCACACCATTGTCTGTTTCGGCAATGATCTCGTAGCCATGCCGCTCCATCAGCATACGCACCGCAAGACGAATGACAGGGTGATCATCCACGATCAGCACTTTATTCATGGGCAAGTCCAGTTCGCTGTTCGAATTTTTTAGAGCACGCACAATAACGCAGTCAATTCCCCCGTGGCAGGCAAGAGTTCCCGCACATCAGCAGCGAGAGACATCCCCTACACCCAACAAAGATTTATCCTACAAAAATATCCACCTTATGAAAAACACGCCGTCCTGAAAGGCTCTGCTTGCCTTCTCGCCAGAGCCACATGGACTTACCGGCATTCCGCCAATGCGTCAGAAACTTTTACCGTTCCTTGTTCCTCCGCATTAACCGCTAACCGATAAGAAATGAAACAAGCCCATTATTTCCCTGAATAGGATTTTCATATAAACGTCAAACATGCCCTTTACAGAAAACTCCAACAGCGAATCGACTCGACATTTAAATATCGCCGAGAGCCAAACAAACATACGAGACCAGCAAATGATAAAATTCCGAAGAAAAATCACCAACCCAATCAGCGTCATTGCCATCTTTGCATTTATTTCCGAGACATCAGCCGCTGTTTCCTTACCGTTTCTGGATAATAACGAGCGCGAAATCTACATCTGGTTCCTGATCAGCTTTCCCTTTTATCTGCTGTTCTTGTTCTTCATCACATTGAACTTCAACTACCGCTCTCTTTATGCGCCTTCTGACTTTGGCAATGACAAGAGTTTCCTGAAGGCCTTCGATCAGACGGAACCTGCAGCGGAAGAAAAGAACAGCGTGCCGTTGCCCACCCAAACCACGCACGATCCTCCCGAGGCAACCGCGCCCGTCCATTCGGCGGAACCGCATCAGGTGCAGTTGCCCAAGTTGGCGAAAACACTGCTGATCATCGATGCCCGCGAATTGGGCGAATACGAAAACACGGGAAAGCTTCTGGATAACCTTTCACGTTCCGGAAAACAGCAAGGGCGAATTGTTCTGTTACTGGTCAACGCCAAATCAGACGTTTCAGTGAGAAACAGCCTTACAAAGCCGTTGAAACAAACGAAAAAGACGACGGACCGAACGATCTGCATCGTCTACGACATCGACTCCCAAGACTTGAGTGTCGTTGAGCGGGTCTGAAGGCGCGAGGATAAGGTTGGGTCGGGTATCCAGGGACATGGCCTGTCACCCTTCACCGAAGAAGACGCTGGCCGGAACCGGTCAGCCAAGGAGTCGGCCTGCCGAGCGGCAGCCTTGTCGCAGAAGACAAGGCTGCCGCTTCATGCCGGCATCAGAACAGCTTGCGGCCCTTGTTGGCAGCGATGCGCATGCGCAGCGCGTTGAGCTTGATGAAGCCCGCCGCGTCGGCCTGGTTGTAGGCGCCGCCGTCTTCTTCGAAGGTCGCGATGTTGGCATCGAACAGCGAGTCGTCGGACTTGCGGCCGGTGACGATCACGTTGCCCTTGTACAGCTTCAGGCGCACGACGCCGTTCACGTTGACCTGGGAAGCGTCGATCATCTGCTGCAGCATCAGACGCTCAGGGCTCCACCAGTAGCCGGTGTAGATCAGGCTGGCGTACTTGGCCATCAGTTCGTCTTTCAGGTGGGCCACTTCGCGGTCCAGGGTGATCGACTCGATGGCGCGGTGGGCGCGCAGCATGATGGTGCCGCCAGGGGTCTCGTAGCAGCCGCGGGACTTCATGCCCACGTAACGGTTCTCGACGATGTCCAGACGGCCGATGCCGTGCTGGCCGCCGATCTTGTTCAGGGTCGCCAGCACGGTGGCCGGGGTCATCTCGACGCCGTCCAGCGCGACGATGTCGCCGTTGCGGTAGGTCAGTTCCAGGTACTGCGGGGTGTCGGGAGCCTTCTCCGGGGAGACGGTCCAGCGCCACATGTCTTCTTCGTGCTCGGTCCAGGTGTCTTCCAGCACGCCGCCCTCGTAGGAGATGTGCAGCAGGTTGGCGTCCATCGAGTACGGGGACTTCTTCTTGCCGTGACGCTCGATCGGGATACCGTGCTTCTCGGCGTAGTCCATCAGCTTCTCGCGGGACAGCAGGTCCCACTCGCGCCACGGGGCGATCACTTTCACGCCTGGCTTGAGCGCATAGGCGCCCAGCTCGAAACGAACCTGGTCGTTGCCC
>NZ_JBIVHR010000081.1:0-27710 GCF_044749305.1 Pseudomonas sp. NPDC089534
ATTCGTCCGATGAAGGACGGCGTGATCGCCGACTTCAGCGTCTGCGAAAAGATGCTGCAATACTTTATCAACAAGGTTCACGAAAACAGCTTCCTGCAGCCCAGCCCTCGCGTGCTGATCTGCGTTCCGTGCAAGTCCACCCAGGTCGAGCGTCGTGCCATCCGTGAATCGGCCCTCGGCGCCGGTGCCCGCGAAGTGTTCCTGATCGAAGAGCCGATGGCCGCTGCCATCGGTGCCGGCCTGCCGGTCGAAGAGGCCCGTGGCTCGATGGTCGTCGACATCGGCGGCGGCACCACCGAGATCGCGCTGATCTCCCTGAACGGTGTGGTCTACGCCGAATCCGTCCGCGTCGGCGGCGACCGCTTCGACGAAGCGATCATCACCTACGTGCGCCGCAACTACGGCAGCCTGATCGGCGAATCCACCGCCGAGCGCATCAAGCAGGAAATCGGCACCGCCTACCCGGGCGGCGAAGTCCGTGAAGTCGACGTCCGCGGCCGTAACCTGGCCGAAGGCGTTCCGCGCGCATTCACCCTGAACTCCAACGAAGTGCTGGAGGCTCTGCAAGAGTCCCTGGCGACCATCGTTCAGGCCGTGAAGAGCGCCCTGGAGCAATCGCCTCCGGAACTGGCTTCCGACATCGCCGAGCGTGGCCTGGTGCTGACCGGCGGCGGCGCGCTGCTGCGTGACCTGGACAAACTGCTGGCCCAGGAAACCGGTCTGCCGGTGATCGTCGCCGAAGACCCGCTGACCTGCGTTGCCCGTGGCGGTGGCCGTGCTTTGGAAATGATGGACAAGCACACCATGGACCTGCTCTCCAGCGAATAAGTCGCCGGGTGCAATACGTGGGTGAACGCACAGGCAGCACTTTGCAGTGCTGCCTGTTGGCGTTTATCTTCTGTCAGTTTTCATCCAGGCCGGTTTGAAGCCGTATGAATAAACAGAACATCTGCCCGGAAGGAGCGGCCTATTAAACCGCTTTTCGCCAAGGGCCCCTCATTGGGCGTGCGCCTGTTGGTGCTGGCCGTGCTGTCGGTCGCGCTGATGGTGGTCGATGCCCGCTTCAGTCTGCTCAAGCCTGCGCGCAGCCAGATGTCGCTGGTGCTGATGGACGCCTACTGGATCACCGACCTGCCCGGACGGCTCTGGGACGGTGTCGCCAGCCAGTTCGGCAGCCGCACCGAGCTGATCGCCGACAACGAAAAACTCAAGACCGAGAACCTGCTGCTGCAGGGCCGCCTGCAGAAGCTGGCCGCCCTCACCGAGCAGAACGTGCGCCTGCGCGAGTTGCTCAACTCCTCGGCGCTGGTCAACGAGAAGGTCGAGGTCGCCGAACTGATCGGCATGGACCCGAACCCGTTCACCCACCGCATCATCATCAACAAGGGCGAGCGCGACGGCGTGGTGCTCGGCCAGCCGGTGCTCGACGCCCGTGGCCTGATGGGCCAGGTGGTCGAGCTGATGCCGTACACCTCCCGCGTGCTGCTGCTGACCGACTCCACCCACAGCATCCCGGTGCAGGTGAACCGCAACGGCCTGCGGGCCATCGCCAGCGGCACCGGCAACCCGGAACGCCTGGAACTGCGCCACGTGGCCGATACCGCCGACATCAAGGAAGGCGACCTGCTGGTCAGCTCCGGCCTGGGCCAGCGTTTCCCGGCCGGCTACCCGGTGGCGACGGTCAAGGAAGTGATCCACGACTCCGGCCAGCCGTTCGCCATCGTCCGTGCCGTGCCGACCGCCGCCCTGAACCGCAGCCGCTACATGCTGCTGGTGTTCAGCGACAACCGCACCGCCGAAGAGCGCGCGAACGACGCGGCCCAGGCCCAGGAAAACCTCGACGCCCTGGGCGGCGGCCCGGTGATTCCGGCGACCGTGCCCAAGCCGGTCACGGTGCCCGCCGCCACGACCCCGGCCAACGCGGCCCCGGCCGCCGGCGCTGCGGCTCCCGCTGCCGCGACCCCGGCCAAGCCTGCGGCCGGCAAGCCGCCGGCGTCCGCCCCGGCCGCCGCGAAACCGCCAGCCGCCACCGCCGCCAAGCCACCGGCCGCCCAGCCTGCCGCGCGACCGGCGGCCAAACCGCCGGCCGCTGCGCCAGCCACCACCGGGAGACAGGAATAATGGTCGGGGCTACCGCTTCCCGTAACGGCTGGATGGTCTGGCTGACGTTCTTCATCGGCATGCTGCTCAGCGTGTCGCCGTTGCCGCAGTTCATGGAGATCCTGCGTCCGCTGTGGCTGGCCCTGCTGCTGGCGTTCTGGGCGCTGGCCCTGCCGCAGAAGGTCGGCATGGTCACCGCGTTTTGCCTGGGGCTGGCCGAGGACGTGCTGTACGGCACGCTGCTGGGGCAGAACGCCCTGATCCTGACCCTGATCACGTTCCTGGTGCTGTCGTTGCAGCAGCGCCTGCGGATGTTTCCGATGTGGCAGCAGAGCCTGGTGATCCTGGTGATCTTCGGCCTCGCGCAACTGGTCCAGCTGTGGCTCAGCGCCTTGACCGGCAACCGTCAGCCGACGCTGGCGCTGGTGCTGCCGGCGTTGGTCAGCGCCTTGCTCTGGCCTTGGGTCAGCTTCGCTTTGCGTGGATTGCGCCGCCGCTACAAAATCAATTGATCTGCCCAGGCATGCGCCCGCAGCGGCGCCTTGCCTCGCCAAATGGGAACGCTACGCGTGAGGCAGGGCACTGAACAGGGAGATGTCTTGATGAAGCCGCTATACCTTGCCTCCGGCTCTCCTCGCCGGCGTGAACTGCTCGCGCAGATCGGCGTGCCGTTCACCGCCGTCGGCGCGGACATCGACGAAACCCCGTCCCCCCATGAATCCCCGTCCGCCTACGTCGAGCGCCTGGCCCGCGGCAAGGCCGAGGCCGGTCGCCGAGCGCTCGGCTCCCGCGGTGCGTCCTGCGTGCTGGGCGCCGACACCGCCGTGGTGCTGGACGGCAAAATTCTCGGCAAACCGGTGGACGAAGCCGATGCATGCGCCATGCTGATGATGTTGTCCGGCAGGGAGCACGAAGTGCTGACCGCGATCGCCCTGGTCGAGGAAGGCCGCTGCGAGTCGCGGGTGGTGCGCAGCCGGGTGCGTTTCCGTTCGATCGGCCAAGCGGAGGCCGTCGCCTACTGGGCCAGCGGCGAACCCCGGGACAAGGCCGGCGGTTATGGCATCCAGGGCCTCGGCGCGGTGTTCGTGGCGGGCCTGGACGGCAGCTATTCGGCGGTCGTCGGTTTGCCGTTGTGCGAAACCGCAGAACTGCTGGGCCATTTCGGCATACCCTGTTGGCAAACCCTGAACGCGCAGTGAGCGCCGTGCGGATCAAGATGCGGCCATTACCGTGAATACGCCTGAACGAGACCCTGCCATGAGTGAAGAGATCCTGATCAACATCACGCCGATGGAATCGCGCGTGGCGGTGGTCGAAAACGGTGTGCTGCAAGAGGTGCATGTCGAGCGCACGCAAAAACGCGGGATCGTCGGCAACATCTACAAGGGCAAGGTCGTGCGCGTGCTGCCGGGCATGCAGGCGGCATTCGTCGATATCGGCCTGGATCGCGCCGCGTTCATCCATGCCTCGGAAATCTCCCTGCGCGAAGGGCCGGCCGTGGAGAGCATCGGCGCCCTGGTGCACGAAGGCCAGAGCCTGGTGGTGCAGGTGACCAAGGATCCCATCGGCTCGAAGGGCGCGCGCCTGACCACCCAGCTGTCGATCCCGTCGCGCTATCTGGTCTACATGCCGCGCACCGCCCATGTCGGCATTTCCCTGAAGATCGAAGACGAAGCCGAGCGCGAACGCCTCAAGCAGGTGGTCAGCGACTGCGTGGCCAAGGAAGACATCAAGGAAGCCGGCGGCTTCATCCTGCGCACCGCCGCCGAAGGCGCCGGGGCCGACGAGATCCTGATGGACATCCGCTACCTGCGCAGGCTCTGGGATCAGATCAGCGCCCAGATCAAGACCATCGGCGCGCCGAACGTGATCTACGAAGACCTCGGCCTGGCCCTGCGCACGCTGCGCGACTTGGTCAGCCCGAAGATCGAGAAGATCCGGATCGACTCCCGGGAAACCTTCCAGAAAACCACGCAGTTCGTCGCCGAGCTGATGCCGGAGATCGCCGACCGTCTTGAGCACTATCCGGGCGAACGGCCGATCTTCGACCTGTACGGCGTCGAGGACGAGATCCAGAAGGCCCTGGAACGCAAGGTGCCGCTCAAGTCCGGCGGCTATCTGGTGGTGGATCCGGCGGAAGCCATGACCACCATCGACGTGAACACTGGCGCGTTCGTGGGGCACCGCAACCTTGAAGAGACCATCTTCAAGACCAACCTCGAAGCCGCCACCGCCATCGCCCGGCAGCTGCGCCTGCGCAACCTGGGCGGGATCATCATCATCGACTTCATCGACATGGAAGACGAAGAGCACCAGCGCCAGGTGCTGCGCACCCTGGAGAAACAGCTGGAGCGCGACCACGCCAAGACCAACATCATCGGCATCACCGAACTGGGCCTGGTGCAGATGACCCGCAAGCGCACCCGCGAAAGCCTTGAGCAAGTGCTGTGCGAGCCGTGCAGCAGCTGTCAGGGGCGCGGCAAGCTGAAAACTCCGGAAACCATCTGTTACGAGATTTTCCGCGAGATCCTGCGCGAGGCCAGGGCCTATCAGGCCGAGGGCTATCGCGTGCTGGCGAACCAGAAGGTGGTGGACCGGCTGCTCGACGAGGAGTCCGGCAACGTCGCCGAGCTTGAAGCGTTCATCGGTCGCACCATACGCTTCCAGGTGGAAACCATGTATTCCCAGGAACAATATGACGTGGTGCTGCTCTGATCCCCTGCGTCATTTTTGTCCTGAAACGGCTGGCCTCAGCTTTTCGCAGTTTTTTTGCCATGGGAGCCAACTGACATGGAGCGTCTGACCCGCATTCTGGCCGCACTCACCCGCTGGGGGCTGGGCCTGTGCGCGCTGGTATTGGTATTGATGGCCTTGTACGTCAGCCTCGGCCGGGAGCTGGCGCCGCTGGTGGCCGAGTACCGCGCAGACGTCGAGCAGAAGGCCGGCGCCGCCCTCGGCATGCCGGTGCAGATCGGTGAGCTGGAGGGCGGCTGGAGCGGATTTGCGCCGATTTTGCTGGCCCACGACGTGATGGTCGGCGAGGGCGCGAACACCCTGCGCCTGGACCGGGTGCGGGCGGTGCCGGATCTCTGGGCCAGTCTGCTGGCCCGGGAAGTGCGCATCGCCCACCTTGAACTCAACGGCCTGAAAATCAGCCTCAAGGAAGGCGAAGACGGCAATTGGGCCCTGGAAGGTTTGCCGGTGAAGCAGGACCAGCCGCTGGATCCGCAGCAGCTGTTCGACCACATGCAGATGGTGCAGCAGCTGTCCGTGCTCGACAGTCAGGTGACCCTGCAGCCGCTCGATCATGCACCGCTGACCTTCACCTACGTCGGCCTCAACCTCAAGACCGGAACCGTCCGTCAGCGGCTGGATGTGCGCCTGACCCTGCCCGACGGACAGCCGGTGGCCGCCAGCGTGCGCACGCGGATCCGCGCCGGCCAGTGGCAGGACAGCGCCGTGGAGGGCTACCTGAGCCTGCCGCAGAGCGACTGGGCGAAATGGCTGCCCGAGCGCCTGACCCAGCAGTGGAACTTCTCCGAGATCAAGGCCGGCGGCGAACTGTGGGTCGACTGGCGCGAAGGGACGCTGCAAAGCGCCGCGATCCGCCTGAACGCGCCGCAGCTCACCGGCGCCTACGCCGAACGCAAGCCGATCCGGATCGGCAATCTGGCCCTCAACGCTTACTACGAGCGCAACCGGGACGGCGCCACCGTCACCCTCGATTCGTTGGCGATGAATTTCGGCGAGACCCGCTGGGAATCCCGCGTGCAGATCAAGCAGACCGCCGCCAGCGACAAGGCCGAAGAGCTGTGGCACCTGCAGGCCGACCGGATCGACCTGACGCCGCTCACGCCGTTGCTCAATGCCCTGGGGCCGTTGCCGCAGGGGTTCGCCACGGTGGTCGAACGCCTGAAGGTGACCGGCGGACTGCGCAACGTGCTGCTGGACGTGCGGCCCAACGCCACCGACGACAACCGGTTCAGCTTCGCCGCCAACCTCGACCGGGTCGGCTTCGACGCCTACCACGGCGCCCCGGCGGCGCGGAACGTCAGCGGCAGCCTCAGCGGCAACCTCGGCGGCGGCGAGCTGCGGATGGACAGCAAGGACTTTGTCCTGCACCTCGATCCGATCTTCGCCAAACCGTGGCAGTACATCCAGGCCAACGCCCGCTTGACCTGGAAGCTCGACAAGGAAGGCTTCACCCTGATCGCGCCGTACCTGAAGGTGCTCGGCGAAGAAGGCAAGATCGCCGGCGACTTCCTGATCCGCCTGCATTTCGACCACGACCAGGAAGACTACATGGACTTGCGCGTCGGCCTCGTGGACGGCGACGGCCGCTACACCGCCAAGTACCTGCCGCAGGTCCTGAACCCGGCCGTCGACGAGTGGCTGCGCACCGCTATCCTCAAAGGCGCGGTGGATCAGGGCTTCTTCCAGTACCAGGGCTCGCTGAACAAGGGCGCGGCAGACGTAGACCGCAGCATCAGCCTGTTTTTCAAGGTGCATGACGCCGAACTCGCGTTCCAGCCGGGCTGGCCCCATGTGAGCAAGGTCAGCGGCGATGTGTTCATCGAAGACAGCGGCATCCGGATCCTGGCGCAGAAGGGCCAGTTGCTCGACACCCAGGTCAGCGACGTGTTCGTCAACATTCCCCACGCACCGGAGGGCGAACACAGCCATTTGCTGCTCGACGGTGCCTTCGCCGGCGGATTGGGCGACGGTCTGAAGATCCTCCAGGAAGCGCCGATCGGCACCGCCGAGACCTTCGCCGGTTGGGAAGGCGAGGGCGACCTGACCGGCAAGCTGAAGCTGGACGTGCCGCTGGCCAAGGGCGATGCGCCGAAAATTCTTGTCGACTTCAAGCCGGCCAACGCGCGGCTGAAGCTGGCCGAGCCCAAGCTTGAGCTGACCCAGCTCAAGGGCGATTTCCGTTTCGACAGCGCCAAGGGCCTGAGCGGGCAGAACATCAGCGCGCGGGCGTTCGACAAGCCGGTGACCGCGCAGATCTTCGCCGACGGCGGCCCGGGCAGGCTCAAGACCCGCGTGGCCGCCTCCGGGCAGGTCGAGGTGAAGAAACTCACCGACTGGCTCGGGGTGACCCAGCCGCTGCCGGTGTCCGGGACGATCCCCTATCAGTTGCAGGTGAACCTGGACGGCGCCGACAGCCAGCTGATGGTCAGCTCCAGCCTCAAGGGCGTGGCGGTGGATCTGCCGGCCCCCTTCGGCATGCCGGCCAGCGCCGGGCGCGACACGGTGTTCCGCATGACCCTGCAAGGGCCGGAGCGGCGTTACTGGGTCAATTACGATCAGCTGGCCAATTTCACCTTCGCCGCGCCGCCGGGCAATTTCGCCGACGGGCGCGGTGAGCTGTTCCTCGGCGCCGGCGAGGCGGTGCTGCCCGGCGGCAAGGGCCTGCGGGTGCGCGGCGTGCTGTCGGAGCTGGACGTCAAGCCGTGGCAGGACCTGGTGGACAAGTACGCCGGCCAGGATCCGGGCGGCAGCGCCAAGCAACTGCTGAGCGGCGCCGACTTCAAGGTCGGCAAGCTCACGGCGTTCGGCACCACGCTGGATCAGGCGGCGGTGCAGCTCACCCGCAAGGCGGGCGCCTGGGCGCTGGCGTTGGACAGCCGGCAGGCCAAAGGCACCGTCGCCATTCCCGACGCCAACGGCGCGCCGATTGCGGTGAACCTGCAGTACGTGCGCCTGCCGGCGCCGGATCCGGCGGTGCAGGCTGACGAGAACGCACCCGATCCGCTGGCCTCGGTCGACCCGAAGAAGATTCCGGCGCTGGACATCACCGTCAACCAACTCTTCCAGGGTGAAGACCTGGTGGGCGGCTGGTCGCTGAAGGTGCGGCCGACCGCCAAGGGCATCGCCCTGAGCAATCTGGACCTGGGCCTCAAGGGCATCCTGCTGCAGGGCAGCGGCGGCTGGGAAGGCACGCCGGGCAACACGAGCAGCTGGTACAAGGGCCGGATCGGCGGCAAGAACCTCGCCGACGTGCTCAAGGGCTGGGGCTTTGCGCCGAGCGTGACCAGCGAAGAGTTCCACATGGACGTCGATGGCCGCTGGCCGGGCTCGCCGGCGTGGCTGGCGACCAAGCGATTCTCCGGCACCCTCGATGCGTCGCTGAACAAGGGCCAGTTCGTCGAAGTAGAGGGTGGCGCCCAGGCCCTGCGGGTGTTCGGCCTGCTCAACTTCAACTCCATCGGCCGGCGCCTGCGCCTGGATTTCTCCGACCTGTTCGGCAAAGGCCTGAGCTATGACCGGGTGAAAGGCCTGCTGGTGGCGACCAACGGCGTCTACGTGACCCGCGAACCGATCCTGCTGACCGGGCCGTCGAGCAACATTGAGCTCAACGGCACCCTGGACCTGGTCGGCGATCAGGTGGACGCCCGGCTGCTGGTGACCTTGCCGGTGACCAACAACCTGCCGATCGCCGCGCTGATCGTCGGCGCGCCGGCGGTCGGCGGCGCACTGTTCCTGATCGACAAGCTGATCGGCGACCGCGTCGCGCGGTTCGCCAGCGTCAAGTACACCGTCAAGGGGCCGTGGAAAGAGCCGAAAATCACCTTCGACAAGCCTTTTTGAACAGCCAGGCCCGGCACCTATGGAGTAGCATGGCCGCAAACCTCTTGTGGAGCGCGCCATGTCTTTAGCGGTGATTCAGATGGTCAGCCAGAGCGATGTGCCGGCCAACATGCGCGATGCCCGTCGCCTGCTTGAGCAGGCGGCCGAAGCGGGGGCCAAGCTGGCGGTGCTGCCGGAGAACTTCGCCGCCATGGGCCGCCGCGACATCGCCGACATCGGCCGGGCCGAAGCGCTGGGCCAAGGGCCGATCCTGCCGTGGTTGAAACAGACCGCCCGCGACCTCAGGTTATGGATCGTGGCCGGCACGTTGCCGTTGCCCCCGGTGGATCGACCGGAGGCCAAGTCCCATGCCTGCTCGCTGCTGGTGGACGACCAGGGCGAAATCGTTGCGCGGTATGACAAGCTGCACCTGTTCGATGTCGATGTGGCGGACAATCGCGGCCGTTACCGCGAATCCGATGACTATGCTTATGGCAGCGGCGTGGTGGTGGCGGACACGCCGGTGGGCCGGCTCGGCCTGACGGTGTGCTACGACCTGCGCTTCCCGGAGCTGTACAGCGAACTGCGGGCCGCCGGCGCCGAACTGATCACCGCGCCGTCGGCCTTCACGGCGGTGACCGGCGCGGCGCATTGGGAGGTGCTGATCCGTGCGCGGGCCATCGAGACCCAGTGCTACGTGCTGGCGGCGGCCCAGGGCGGGACGCATCCGGGGCCCCGGGAAACCTTTGGCCATGCGGCGATCGTCGACCCGTGGGGCCGGGTGCTGGCGCATCAGGACACAGGCGAGGCCGTGCTGCTGGCCGAGCGCGACAGCAGCGAACAGGCGTCCATCCGGGCGCGGATGCCGGTGGCCAGTCACCGGCGGTTTTTCTCGCAGGGCGCGCAGCGGCCTGCCTCAGAACATGAATTTAAGGCGTAAACCTATGAGCGAGTTGTTGTCCTCAGTCAGTGACCACCTGTTGGCGCCCGGCGGCGTGACCATCGAGAGCCTGCAAGGCGTGCTCGGCGACTTGGCCGGCCCCGGCATCGATGCCGCGGACCTGTACTTCCAGGGGCAGATCTCCGAGTCCTGGTCGCTGGAAGACGGCATCGTCAAGGAAGGCAGCTTCAACCTCGACCAGGGCGTCGGCGTGCGGGCGCAGTCCGGCGAGAAGACCGGCTTCGCCTACAGCAACGCCATCACGCTGGAAGCGCTGGGCGCGGCGGCCCGTGCCGCCCGCTCGATCTCCCGCGCCGGGCAGGACGGCAAGGTGCAGGCGTTCACCACCCAGGACGTCGCGCAGCTGTACGCGCCGGACAATCCGCTGGAAGTGCTGACCCGTGCCGAGAAGGTCGAGCTGCTCAAGCGCATCGACGTCGCCACCCGTGCCCTCGACCCGCGCATCCAGCAGGTCAGCGTGAGCATGGCCGGCGTCTGGGAGCGGATCCTGGTGGCGTCCACCGACGGCGGGCTGGCGGCGGACGTGCGGCCGCTGGTGCGTTTCAACGTCAGTGTGATCGTCGAGCAGAACGGCCGCCGCGAGCGGGGCGGCCACGGCGGCGGCGGACGCACCGACTACCGTTATTTCCTCGCCGAGGACCGCGCCATGGGTTATGCCCGCGAGGCGCTGCGCCAGGCGCTGGTCAACCTGGAAGCGATTCCGGCGCCGGCCGGCACCTTGCCGGTGGTTCTGGGCTCGGGCTGGTCCGGCGTGCTGCTGCACGAAGCGGTCGGCCATGGCCTGGAAGGCGACTTCAACCGCAAGGGCAGCTCGGCCTACAGCGGCCGGATGGGCGAAATGGTCGCCTCCAAACTCTGCACCATCGTCGACGACGGCACCTTGAGCGGTCGCCGCGGCTCCCTGAGCGTCGACGACGAAGGCACCCCGACCGAGTGCACCACCCTGATCGAGAACGGTGTGCTCAAGGGCTACATGCAGGACAAGCTCAACGCCCGCCTGATGGGCGTGGCCCGCACCGGCAACGGCCGGCGCGAGTCCTACGCGCACCTGCCGATGCCGCGGATGACCAATACCTACATGTTGGGCGGCGAAAGCGATCCGGCGGAAATCATCGCTTCGGTGAAGAAGGGCATCTACTGCGCCAACCTCGGCGGCGGTCAGGTCGACATCACCAGCGGCAAGTTCGTGTTCTCCACCAGCGAGGCGTACCTGATCGAGGACGGCAAGATCACCGCGCCGGTCAAGGGCGCGACCTTGATCGGCAACGGCCCGGAGGCCATGAGCCGGGTGTCGATGGTCGGCAACGACCTGGCGCTGGACAGCGGCGTGGGCACCTGCGGCAAGGACGGGCAATCGGTGCCGGTCGGCGTGGGCCAGCCGACGCTGAAGATCGACGCGATCACCGTGGGCGGCACGGGCGCTTAAGAAGGGAAGGAGCGACGGGTGGCGCCTTGGGCGACCACCCGGTGACGATGATCAGCGCAGGCCGCGTTGGGTCTCGTCCAGCTCTCGGATGTACTTGAAGATCTTGCGGCTGGAGGCCGGCGGCTTGTTGCGCGCCACCTCGTGCTGGGCCTGACGGATCAGGGAGCGCAGTTGCTGACGGTCGGTCTCCGGGTACTCGGAGACGAACTTCTCCAGCACCGCGTCGTCGCCGCCGATCAGGCGGTCGCGCCAGCGCTCCAGATTGTGGAAACGCTCGTTGTACTGGCGGGTGGAAGCGTCGAGCTGGTCGAGCAGCACCAGGATGGCGTCGGTGTCCTGGTCGCGCATCAGCTTGCCGATGAACTGCAGGTGCCGTTTGCGTGCGATGTGCGCCACGTGCTTGGGCGCATCGGCCAGGGCACGGCGCAACGGGTCGGTCAGCGGCAGCTTGGCCAGCAAGTCGGGCTTGAGGGTGGTGAGGCGCTCGCCGAGGTCAACCAGAGCATGCAGCTCGCGTTTGACCTGGGATTTGCTTTTTTCTCCCGTATCGAGGGAGTCGTCGTAAGAGTCAACCATGGTGGCAGTCCGCAAAGAAACGCCGCCATGATAACCAGTCGGGGGCCGCTTGTCCGGCCCGGTCGCTCGATGACCCCAGCCGAAAGCAGAATTTGAGTGGAGATGAGCATGAGTGCAGTTGAAAGCGTCGGCCCGCAGGCATTGCCGGCACTGCAGGACCAGGTCGAGCAGATCCTCGCCGAAGCCAAGCGCCAGGGCGCCAGCGCCTGCGAAGTGGCGGTGTCGCTCGAGCAGGGGCTGTCGACGTCGGTGCGTCAGCGCGAAGTCGAGACGGTCGAGTTCAACCGCGACCAGGGCTTCGGCATCACCCTGTATGTCGGTCAGCGCAAAGGCTCCGCCAGCACCTCGGCGACCGGCCCGGACGCGATCCGCGAAACCGTCGCCGCCGCACTGGCCATCGCCAGGCACACCTCCGAGGACGAGGCCTCCGGCCTGGCGGATGCCGCGCTGATGGCCAAGGACGTGCAGGACTTCGACCTGTTCCATGCCTGGGACATCACCCCGGAGCAGGCCATCGAGAAGGCCTTGCTCTGCGAAGCGGCGGCATTCGATGCCGATGCGCGGATCAAGAATGCCGACGGCACGACGCTGAGCACCCACCAGGGCTGCCGCGTCTACGGCAACAGCCACGGTTTCATCGGCGGCTACGCCTCGACCCGGCACAGCCTCAGTTGCGTGATGATCGCCGAGGCCGACGGCCAGATGCAGCGCGACTACTGGTATGACGTGAACCGCCAGGGCAACCTGCTGGCGGATCCGGTGAGCATCGGCCAGCGTGCGGCGCAACGGGCGGCGAGCCGTCTGGGCGCGCGTCCGGTGCCGACCTGCGAAGTGCCGGTGCTGTTCTCGGCCGAGCTGGCCGGCGGGCTGTTCGGCAGCTTCCTGTCGGCGGTGTCCGGCGGCAGCCTGTACCGCAAGGCGTCGTTCCTCGAAGGGACGCTGGGGCAGAAGCTGTTTCCGGAGTGGCTGACCATCGATGAGCGTCCGCACCTGATGCGCGCCATGGGCAGCGCGGCCTACGACGGCGACGGGCTGGCGACCTATGCCAAGCCGTTCGTCGAAAAGGGTGAGCTGGTGTCGTACATCCTCGGCACCTATTCCGGCCGCAAGCTCGGCATGCCGAGCACCGCCAACGCCGGCGGCGTGCACAACCTGTTCGTCACCCATGGCGAAGAGGATCAGGCGGCGCTGCTGCGGCGCATGGGCCGTGGCCTGTTGGTCACCGAACTGATGGGCCATGGCCTGAACATGGTCACCGGCGACTATTCACGCGGGGCGGCGGGGTTCTGGGTCGAGAACGGCGAAATCCAGTTCGCGGTGCAGGAAGTGACCATCGCCGGCAACATGCGAGACATGTTCAAGCAGATCGTCGCAGTGGGTAATGATCTGGAACTTCGCAGCAACATCCGTACAGGATCGGTGCTGATCGAGCGGATGACCGTCGCGGGCAGCTAAGCCCGACCGTTGCGCAGAAAGGCGCGCCACCCCAGCGGGTGGCGCGCCTTTTTTTTGTGTCCGGAATACTGGAAAACCGTGGAAGCGACAGTCGGCGCCTGGACTGACGCCATCGCCAGCAGGCTGGCTTCCACCGTTTTTGCCTGTGGCTCAACGAATTGGCCGCTCTTGTTTTGGTTCTCATTATCATCTAATAATAAATCTCATTATCGGATGAGCCAGGAATCATGAGTTCTGCCTTGCACGAGCAGCCTTACCTCGAAAGCTGGCGCTGGATGAGCCGCCAGATCCGCTGTGCGATGGATCCGGACGAGCCGCGCCTGATCGAACATTACCTCGCCGAAGGCCGGTATCTGGCCTGCTGCACGTCGACGTCGCCCTGGACGATCGCCGAAACCTCTTTCCGTCTGCTGATGGACACCGCCAACGACATCGCCTTGCCGTGGCACTGGCGCAGCCTCTGCCTCGACCAGGCCTGGCGTCCCCTGCGCGAGATGGAGCGCCTGTCCTTGTGCAAATGCCGGCTCAAGCGCTGGCAAAGCTTCACCTGGCAACTGGCGACCTGCGAGTTGCTTCCCTCGATTCCCCTCATTGAACTAGTCCAAGGATTCACCGATGACCAAGACACGTATTGAGCGCGACAGCATGGGCGAGCTGCAGGTGCCGGCGGACGCGCTCTACGGCGCGCAGACCCAGCGCGCAGTGGATAACTTCCCGATCAGCGGCAAACCGATGCCCACCCAGTTCATCCGGGCGCTGATCCTGGCCAAGGCCGCCGCCGCCCGGGCCAACGTCGAGCTCAACCAGATCAGCGCCGCTCAGGGCAAGGCCATCAGCGATGCCGCCCAAGGCTTGCTCGAAGGCGACTTCATGCAGCATTTCCCGGTGGATGTCTTCCAGACCGGTTCCGGCACCAGCTCCAACATGAACGCCAACGAAGTGATCGCGACCCTGGCCAGCCGCCTGCTCGGCGAGGCGGTCAACCCGAACGATCACGTCAACTGCGGCCAGAGCAGCAACGACATCATTCCCACCACCATCCATGTCAGCGCCGCCCTGGCCCTGCACGAGCAACTGCTGCCGGCGCTGCTGCACCTGGTGCAGGTGATCGAGCGCAAGGCCGTTCAGGTCCATCACCACGTCAAGACCGGCCGCACGCACCTGATGGACGCCATGCCCGTGCGCATGAGCCAGGTGCTCAACGGCTGGGCGCAGCAGCTCAAGGCCAACATCGGCCATCTGCAGGATCTGTTGCCGAGCCTGCAGTCCCTGGCCCAGGGCGGCACGGCGGTCGGCACCGGGATCAACGCGCATCCGGAATTCGCCGGACGTTTCAGCCGTCATCTGAGCCAGCTCACCCACGTGCAGTTCACGCCGGGCAAGGATCTGTTCGCGCTGATCGGCTCGCAGGACACCGCCGTCGCCGTCTCCGGCCAATTGAAGGCCACCGCCGTGTCGCTGATGAAAATCGCCAACGACCTGCGCTGGATGAACTCGGGCCCCTTGGCCGGCCTGGGTGAGATCGAGCTGGAAGGCTTGCAGCCGGGGTCGTCGATCATGCCCGGCAAGGTCAACCCGGTGATCCCGGAAGCCACCGCCATGGTCGCCGCGCAAGTGATCGGCAACGACTCGGCCATCACCGTCGCCGGCCAGTCGGGCAACTTCGAGCTCAACGTGATGCTGCCGATCATCGCCCAAAACCTGCTCGGCAGCATCGAACTGCTGGCCAACGCCAGCCGCCTGCTCGGCGACAAGGCCATCGCCAGCTTCAAGGTCAACGAACCGCGCCTCAAGGAAGCGCTGTCACGCAACCCGATCCTGGTGACCGCGCTCAACCCGATCATCGGTTACCAGAAGGCCGCCGAAATCGCCAAGCAGGCCTACAAGCAGGGCCGCCCGGTGATCGACGTTGCGCTGGAGCACACCGATCTGTCGCGCAGCCAGCTGGAAGAGCTGCTCAATCCCGAAAAACTCACCGCCGGCGGCGTGTAGGCGCCGCACCGCTTCGGAGGTTCACCATGGAGCACTGGAAACGCACGATCGAACGGGCCAATCGCTGCTTCATGCTGGGCGAACTGATCGATGCCCGTGAAGCCTATCTGCAGGCCCTGGCCCTGGCTCAAGTGCTGTTCGAGCGCTGGGCGGATGCCGACGAAGCGGTGGCGGCCTGCGTCATCTCCCACCATAACCTGGCGGACCTGCACCTGCGCCTGAACCAGCCGGAGGAGAGCGCCGAATACCTCTGCGCCATCCATCAGCGGCTGTTGCAGGCCATGCAGGACGAGCGCCTGCGCCCGGCCCTGCGTGAAGCGGCGCTGCGCCAGAGCAGCAAGACCTATGTCGAGCTGCTCAATTTCATCAGTGAGCACGGCGAGTACCCGCGCACCCAGCGCCTGCTGCATACGGACGCCGGCAATGCGCGCCGCGCGTCGGCCCCACATCACCATGGAGTCCATTGAAATGGCTTTTACCTTGCCTGCCTTGCCCTACGCCTACGACGCGCTTGAGCCGCACATCGACGCGCAGACCATGGAGATCCACTACACCAAGCATCACCAGACGTACATCAACAACCTCAACGCCGCCGTCGAGGGCACGGAGTACGCCGAGTGGCCGGTGGAACGGCTGGTCGCCAGCGTCCGGCAACTGCCGGAAAGCCTGCGGGCGGCGGTGATCAACCAGGGCGGCGGCCACGCCAACCATTCGCTGTTCTGGGAAGTGATGGTGCCCGACGGCGGCGGTTCGCCGGACGGCGCGCTGGCCAAGGCCATCGACGAACAGCTGGGAGGCCTGGACCGCTTCAAGGAGGCGTTCACCAAGGCGGCGTTGACCCGTTTCGGCAGCGGCTGGGCCTGGCTCAGCGTCACCCCGGACAAAAGGCTGGTGGTGGAGAGCAGCGGCAACCAGGACAGCCCGCTGATGAACGGCAACACGCCGATTCTCGGTCTCGATGTGTGGGAGCACGCCTATTACCTGCGCTATCAAAACCGGCGGCCGGAATACATCAGCGCGTTCTACAACGTGATCAATTGGCCGGAAGTCGCTGCGCGCTATCAGGCTGCGCTGGTTTGAGTCCTCCATAAAAACAATTCAAGGCTGACTATGGGCACTGGAACACTGGCGATCGGCAGCGGGCGGATGTTCCGTTACGCGTTCGGCTCGCTGCTGCTGTTGGCGGGCATGACCTTGCTGGTCGCCCACGGGCTGGAATGGCTGGATCTTGAGCCGAGACTGTCGCGGGCGTTGCAGGGCGGGGCGGTCTGCGCCCTCGGCACGGCGCTGGGGGCGGTGCCGGTGCTGGTGATCCGGCGCATGCCGCAGGCGCTCAGCGATTCTTTGCTGGGGTTCGGCGCCGGCGTGATGCTGGCGGCGACGGCGTTTTCGCTGATCGTGCCGGGCATCGCCGCCGCCGAGAGCCTGGGCATGACGCCGTGGGGCGCCAGCGGCCTGATCTGCCTGGGCATCCTGTCCGGTGCGTTCGGGCTGTACCTGGTGGATCGCCGGGTCTCCGGTGCGACCCCGGAAATGCTGGTCGGCACCGTCGAACACCCGGTGATCCCGCCGCGCATCTGGCTGTTCGTGTTCGCCATCATCGCCCACAACATCCCTGAAGGCATGGCCGTGGGCGTGTCGGCCGGCGGCGGCATGCCGGACGCGGACAGTCTGGCCATGGGCATTGCCTTGCAGGATGTGCCGGAGGGGCTGGTGATTGCGCTGGTGCTGGCCGGGGCGGGGATGTCGCGTGTGAAGGCGTTCCTGATCGGGGCCGCGTCAGGGTTGGTGGAGCCGGTGTTTGCGCTGCTGTGCGCGTGGCTGGTCAGCCTGGCGCAGGTGCTGTTGCCGTTGGGGCTGGCGTTGGCGGCGGGGGCGATGCTGCTGGTGGTGACCCACGAAGTGATTCCGGAGTCGCGGCGCAACGGCCATGACAAGCTGGCCAGCCTGGGGTTGCTGGTGGGCTTTTGCCTGATGATGGTGATGGATACGGCGTTGGGCTGATCTCGGGAGGGCGCCTTCGCTCTCCTGAGAAGGGCGGTCAGCCGCCTTCGTCGAAATAGTTGTTGATCAACGTCACCAGCGCATCCATGGCTTCGTTCTCTTGATGCCCTTCGGTGCTCAGGTGGATCTTGGTGCCCTTGCCGGCGGCCAGCATCATCATGGCCATGATGCTTTTGCCGTCCACCGTGGTTTCCGGCGTGCGTCCGACCCTGATCGTGCAGTCCGGAAACTGGCCGGCGACGCCAACGAATTTGGCCGATGCCCGGGCATGCAGCCCCAGCTTGTTGATGATTTCGATTTCCAGAGCAGGCATCGCGGTGTGGATCCTTTAGGTGAGGTCGCGGTGGCGAACCTGGACGTTCTTCAGGGTTTTTTGCAGGGCCTGGCCCAGGCGCTCGGTCAGGTAGACGGAGCGGTGGTGCCCGCCGGTGCAGCCGATGGCAATGGTGACGTAGGCGCGGTTGCTGGCGGCAAAGCGCGGCAGCCACTTGAGCAGGTAGGCGTAGATGTCCTGGAACATCTCCTCGACCTCCGGCTGCGCCGCGAGGTATTCGGCCACCGGCTCGTCCAGGCCGGACTGTGCACGCAGTTCGGGCTTCCAGTACGGATTGGGCAGGCAGCGTACATCGAACACCAGGTCGGCATCCACCGGCATGCCGCGTTTGAAACCGAACGACTCCACCAGGAACGCAGTGCCCGGTTCCGGTTGGTTCAGCAGGCGCAGCTTGATGGTGTCACGCAACTGGTACAGGTTCAGGCTGGTGGTGTTGACCTTCAGGTCCGCCAGGTCGGCGATGGGGCCGAGCAGGGCCGTTTCGTCCTCAATGGCTTCGGCCAACGAACGGTTGGCGCTGCTGAGCGGGTGCCGGCGGCGGGTTTCCGAGAAGCGCTTGAGCAGGGTCTCCTCGTCGGCGTCCAGGTAGAGGACGTCGCACTGGATATGCCGGCTGCGGACTTCTTCGAGCAGTTCGGGAAAACGCGACAGGTGGCTCGGCAGGTTGCGCGCATCGATCGAAACGGCGACCAGCGGCTGCGACAGTTCGGTGTGGATCAGCGCACGCTCGGCCAGGTCCGGCAGCAGGCCGGCCGGCAGGTTGTCGATGCAGTAGTAGCCGTTGTCCTCAAGGACATCCAGTGCGGTGCTTTTCCCCGAGCCGGAGCGGCCACTGACGATGATCAGACGCATGGTTACTGCCCGTTCTGCTCGTCCAGGACAACCTGATACAAGTCTTGGTTACTGGCGGCGCGACGCAGTTTTTCGCGTACTTCCTTGCGGTCGAGCATGCTTGCGATCTGGCGCAGCAGCTCCAGGTGCGCATCGGTGGCCGCTTCCGGGACCAGCAGGACGAACAGCAGGTCGACCGGGGCGCCGTCAATGGCGTCGAAATCGATGGGGGCTTCAAGGTGCATCAGTGCGCTGATGGGCGACTCGCAACCCTTGAGGCGGCAGTGCGGAATGGCGATGCCGTTGCCGAAACCGGTGGAGCCGAGCTTCTCACGGGCGATCAGGGCCTCGAAGACATCTTGCATCTCCAGATCCGGCACTTCCCGGGCGATCAGGTTGGCAATTTGTTCGAGGGCTTTCTTTTTGCTGCCGCCCGGCACGTTCACCAGGGAACGGCCGGGGGTCAGGATACTTTCAAGTCGGATCATGGAGTGGGGGGTTATCGACCGGTAGCGCCCTGAAGGACTTTCTGGGTCTTTTCCTTATGCGTTTTGAGTTGGCGATCCAGTTTGTCGGTCAGGAGGTCGATGGCTGCGTACATGTCGTCATGTTCGGCATTGGCCACCACTTCCTTTCCCGGCACATGCAGCGTGGCTTCGATTTTCTGTTTGAGCTTCTCGACGGTCATGATCACCTGAACGTTGGTGATCTTGTCGAAATGTCCCTCGATCTTCTTGAGCTTGGACTCGACGTACTCGCGCAGAGGGGCGGTCACTTCCAGTTGGTGTCCACTGATGTTGACTTGCATACAGCTTCTCCTTCGTTGCCAGTGCATAAAGCGGCAGGCGGGATAGCCTGCCACTGGAACGCTGTAACGTGGCTTACATCAACCGCTTGCGTTCGCTCGAAGGCGCGATCCCGAGGGATTCGCGGTACTTGGCGACGGTGCGGCGAGCCACCTGAATGCCTTGTGCCTCCAGTAAACCAGCGATCTTGCTGTCGCTCAACGGCTTTTTCTGATTTTCCGCGGCAACCAGTTTCTTGATGATCGCGCGGATCGCCGTGGACGAGCATTCGCCGCCTTCGGAGGTGCTGACGTGGCTGGAGAAAAAGTATTTCAGCTCATAAATGCCCCGGGGGGTATGCATGAACTTTTGCGTGGTCACCCGGGAAATCGTCGACTCGTGCATGCCGACCGCTTCGGCGATGTCGTGCAGCACCAGGGGTTTCATGGCTTCGTCGCCGTACTCCAGGAAACCGCGCTGATGCTCGACGATCTGGGTCGCCACTTTCATCAGGGTTTCGTTGCGGCTCTGCAGGCTCTTGATGAACCAGCGCGCCTCTTGCAACTGGTTGCGCATGAAGGTGTTGTCGGCGCTGGTGTCGGCGCGGCGCACGAAGCCGGCGTACTGGGCGTTGACCCGCAGGCGCGGCACGGACTCCTGGTTCAGCTCGACCAGCCAGCGCTCGTTGTCCTTGCGCACGATGACGTCCGGCACCACGTACTCGGCTTCGGTCGATTCGATCTGCGAGCCCGGGCGCGGGTTGAGGCTCTGCACCAGTTCGATGACCTGGCGCAGTTCGTCTTCCTTGAGCTTCATGCGCCGCATCAGCTGGCTGTAGTCGCGGCTGCCGAGCAGGTCGATGAAGTCGGTGACCAGGCGCTTGGCCTCTGTCAGCCAAGGGGTCTTGGCCGGCAGCTGACGCAATTGCAGCAGCAGGCATTCGCCCAGGTTGCGGGCGCCGATGCCGGCCGGTTCGAATTGCTGGATGCGGTGCAGGACAGCTTCGATCTCGTCGAGCTCGATGTCCAGCTCCGGGTCGAACGCGTCGAGGATTTCCTCGAGGGTCTCGTCGAGGTAGCCCTGATTGTTGATGCAGTCGATCAGGGTCACGGCGATGAGTCGGTCGGTATCCGACATCGGCGCCAGGTTCAACTGCCACAGCAGGTGGCTTTGCAGGCTTTCGCCGGCCGACGTGCGGGTGGTGAAGTCCCACTCGTCGTCATCGTTGCCGGGCAGGCTGCTGGCGCTGGTCTGGTAGACGTCTTCCCAGGCGGTGTCGACCGGCAGCTCGTTGGGGATGCGCTCGTTCCATTCGCCGTCCTCGAGGCTGTCCACCGTGGGGGTGGTTTCCTGGTAGGACGGTTCCTGGATCTCGGTGTTGGGCTTCTGTTCGGCGTTGTCGGCCATGGGATCGGAATTGTCGAAGTCGTCGCCGTCTTCCTGGCGTTCGAGCATCGGGTTGGATTCCAGGGCCTCCTGGATTTCCTGCTGCAGGTCCAGGGTCGACAATTGGAGCAGGCGGATGGCCTGTTGCAGCTGCGGCGTCATAGTCAGCTGCTGGCCCATTCTCAAGACTAGCGATGGTTTCATGGCAGGGGCTTAACACCTTATTTGCCGGCGCACATGCGCCATCCACTACAGGGCGCCGAAGCGCCAAACTTAAGCAAATTATATGCCTGAAACTGAAGTGTTTGCCTAGAGCGCTGTAACAATTAAAGCGCATAAAACAGCGCTTTGATTGATGCAGCGCATGGCCGGCAGGGCGGGCACCTCGGCGCTTACAGGCGGAACTCGTGGCCCAGGTACACTTCCTTCACCAGATTGTTGGCGAGGATGGTGTCCGAGTCGCCTTCGGCGATCAGTTGGCCGTCGTTGACGATGTAGGCCGTTTCGCAGATGTCCAGGGTCTCGCGGACGTTGTGGTCGGTGATCAGCACGCCGATGCCCTTGGCCTTAAGGTGATGGATGATCTGCTTGATGTCGCCCACCGAGATCGGGTCCACGCCGGCGAACGGTTCGTCGAGCAGGATGAATTTCGGTGCGGTGGCCAGGGCGCGGGCGATTTCCACGCGACGGCGCTCGCCGCCGGACAGGCTCATGCCGAGGTTGTCGCGGATGTGGCTGATGTGGAACTCCTGCAGCAGGCTTTCCAGCTCCTTGCGCCGGCCGGCCTTGTCGAGCTCCTTGCGGGTCTCGAGGATGGCCATGATGTTGTCGGCCACCGACAGCTTGCGAAAGATCGACGCTTCCTGCGGGAGATAGCCGATGCCGGCCTTGGCGCGCCCGTGCATCGGCTGGTGGCTGACGTCCAGGTCGTCGATCAGGACGCGGCCCTGATCGGCCTGCACCAGGCCGACGATCATGTAGAAGCAGGTGGTCTTGCCGGCGCCGTTGGGGCCGAGCAGGCCCACGATCTGACCGCTGTCGATCGACAGGCTGACGTCGCGCACGACCTGACGGCTCTTGTAGCTCTTGGCCAGATGCTGGGCTTTCAGGGTTGCCATTACTGGGCCTTCTGTCCGTCGGTTTTCTGTTTCGGCTGGATCACCATGTCGATCCGCGGACGCGACTCGGTCACCTTGTTGCCGGTGGCGCGGCCTGCGCTGGCCAGCTTCTTCACCGTGTCGTAGACGATCTTCTCGCCCTGGGTGGTGTTGCCGTCCTTGTCGATGACCTTGGCGCGGTCGATCAGCACGACGCGGTTCTGCTGCGCGTGGTACTGGATGGTCACGCCGTAGCCCTGGACGGGCTTGGTGTCGCCCTGGGTCTGCAACTGCTCGAAGTAGGCCAGGTTGCCCACCGAGGTCACGACGTCGATGTCGCCGTTGGGGGCGCGGGTCATGGTCACGGTGTTGCCTTTCACGATCATGGAACCCTGGGTGATGATCACATCGCCCTTGTAGGTCGCCACACCGTTCTTGTCGTCGAGCTGCGCGTCGTCGGCCTGGATGCGGATCGGCTGCTGGCTATCGTTCGGCAGGGCCCAGGCGCTCGCGCTTCCCAGTGCTGCGCCCAGACTGAGCAAAATAGGGAGGGTTTTAACGAGCCTCATACTGTCCTCTTACGTTCGATAGCAGGTGGATCCTGCTGTCTTTCAAATACGCTTTCATTCCCTTGCCGGTCGATACGCCGCCAGCGCCGTCGATTCTAACGGGTTGCTCGGTCTGCGCATATTGCTCCTGCGGGAACACGGTCATGCGGGTGGTGGTGATCAGGGTGTCGCGGTTCTTCTCGTCGGTGCGCTTGATGCGCACCGAGTCGATCAGTTCGACTTCGGTGCCGCCGGGGTTCACTTCGCCGCGCTCGCTGGTCACGTGCCAAGGATACTCGGTGCCGCGGAACATGTTCAGGTCGGGCTTGGTGACCAGGGTGATGTCGGTCGCCTTGACGTGCTCGGCCTTCTGCGACGTCATTTCGTACTGCACCTTGCCGTCTTCCAGGTACTGCAGCGTGTGGGTGTTGGTCGCGTACCAGTCGATCGGGCTTTCCTGGGCCGATACCGCCGGCTTGTCGAGGAAGCGTTCCGGGCTGATGTTCCAGTAGCCGACCGCACCGAAGATCGCCGCGATGCAGCAGAACAGCAAGATGTTGCGAAATTTTTTGCTAAACATGGTCTGGCTCACAGGTACGCGGCGTTGGCGGCATCGAGGCGGCCCTGGGCGCGCAGGATCAACTCGCAGAACTCCCGTGCGGCGCCCTCGCCGCCGCGGGCCTGGGTGACGCCATGGGCATGTTCGCGCACGAAGGCGGCGGCGTTGGCCACGGCCATGCCCAGCCCCACGCGGCGGATCACCGGCAGGTCGGGCAGGTCGTCGCCCAGGTAGGCGACCTCTTCATAGCTTAGGCCCAGTTGCTCCAGAAGGCCGTCGAGCACCACAAGTTTGTCTTCGCGGCCCTGAAACAGGTGCGGGATGCCCAGGTTCTTGGCCCGGCGCTCCACCACGGGGGTCTTGCGGCCACTGATGATCGCGGTCTGCACGCCGGCGTTCATCAGCATCTTGATGCCTTGGCCGTCCAGGGTGTTGAAGGTCTTGAATTCGCTGCCGTCTTCGAGGAAGTACAGGCGGCCGTCGGTGAGGACGCCGTCGACGTCGAAGACCGCCAGCTTGATCGCTTTGCCGCGTTGCAGCAGGTCGTTGCTCATTTACATGACTCCTGCGCGCAGCAGGTCGGACAGGTTGAAGGCGCCGACCGGGCGATCCTCCGCGTCCACGACCACCAGCGCATTGATTCGGTTGTCTTCCATGATCTTCAGGGCTTCGGCGGCGAGCATCTCGGCGCGGGCGGTCTTGCCGTGGACGGTCATCACCTGGTCGATGACGGCGCTGTGCACGTCGATGTTGCGGTCCAGGGTGCGGCGCAGGTCGCCGTCGGTGAAGATCCCGGCCAGCTTGCCGTCGGCCTCGAGGACCGCGGTCATGCCCAGCCCCTTGCGGCTCATTTCCAGCAGCGCATCCTTGAGCAGGGTGCCGCGCTGCACCTGCGGCAGTTCATCGCCGGCGTGCATGACGTTTTCCACCTTCAGCAGCAGGCGCCGGCCCAGGGCGCCGCCCGGGTGGGAGAACGCGAAGTCTTCGGCGGTGAAACCGCGGGCTTCCAGCAGCGCCACGGCCAGGGCATCGCCCATGACCAGCGCGGCGGTGGTCGAGGAGGTCGGCGCCAGGTTCAGCGGGCAGGCCTCGTGCTCCACCTGCACGTTCAGGTTGACTTCGGCGGCCTTGGCCAGCGGCGATTGGGGGTTGCCGGTCACGCTGATCAGCTGGATGCCCAGGCGCTTGATCAGCGGCAGCAGGGTGACGATCTCGTTGGTCGAGCCGGAATTGGACAGGGCCAGGATCACGTCCTCGCGGGTGATCATGCCCATGTCGCCATGGCTGGCTTCGGCCGGATGGACGAAAAAGGCCGGGGTGCCGGTGCTGGCCAGGGTCGCGGCGATCTTGTTGCCGATGTGCCCGGACTTGCCCATGCCGACCACGACCACACGGCCCTTGCTGGCCAGGATCATCTCGCAGGCGCGCACGAAATCGGCGTCGATGTGGGCCATCAGGCCTTGCACGGCTTCCGCTTCGAGGCGGACGGTGCGTTGTGCCGATTGGATCAGGTCGCTGGATTGGCTCATGTCAGAAATCGTATAGCCCGATGAAAAGGCGGCGATTATAGCGGTTCTGTCGAAAAGCCTCACGCAAGTTCGTCGCGCTTTGCCCTTTGCGGCCGCCGAAACCTGCCTGGACGGAGGGGCAGAGCCCTTCGGCGGGCAAAAAGCGGGGCGGTCGAGACCTTGGGCGCTTGCCCATTGCAATGATATAGTTCGCCGCCAGTTCGGCCTGCCCGGGACGCTTGTGCTTTATTCACCAAGCCTGGCGTCCGAGTGAGAGGCTGCATCGCAAGGAGTTTAGATGAGTGCCGATAACGCCTACGCGGTCGAGCTGAAGGGAGTCTCCTTCAAGCGCGGTGCGCGGAGCATTTTCAATAACGTCGATATCCGCATCCCCCGCGGCAAGGTCACCGGCATCATGGGACCTTCCGGGTGCGGCAAGACCACGCTGCTGCGCCTGATGGGCGCCCAGCTGCGCCCGTCCAAGGGCGAAGTGTGGGTCAACGGCCAGAACCTGCCGAAGCTTTCGCGCAGCGATCTGTTCGATGCGCGCAAGCACATGGGCGTGCTGTTCCAGAGCGGCGCGCTGTTCACCGACCTCGACGTGTTCGAGAACGTCGCCTTCCCGCTGCGCGTCCACACCGACCTTCCGGAAGAGATGATCCGCGACATCGTGCTGCTCAAGCTGCAGGCGGTGGGGCTGCGCGGGGCCATCGAGCTGATGCCTGACGAGCTGTCCGGCGGCATGAAGCGCCGGGTCGCCCTGGCGCGCGCCATTGCCCTGGATCCGCAGATCCTGATGTACGACGAGCCTTTCGTCGGCCAGGACCCGATCGCCATGGGCGTGCTGGTGCGCCTGATCCGCCTGCTCAACGACGCGCTGGGCATCACCAGCATCGTGGTTTCCCACGACCTGGCCGAGACCGCGAGCATCGCCGACTACATCTATGTGGTGGGCGACGGGCAGGTGCTGGGGCAGGGCACGCCGGACGAACTGATGGGCTCGGACGATCCGCGCATCCGTCAATTCATGACCGGCGAACCCGACGGGCCGGTTCCGTACCACTTTCCAGCGCCGGATTACCGCGCCGATCTTCTGGGGAAGCGCCGCTGATGCGCAGAATTACATTGATGGAGCGCGTGCGCCGCTTCGGTCTGGCCGGCATCGACACCGTCGCGGTGTTCGGCCGTTCGACCCTGTTCCTGTTTCACGCCCTGCTGGGCCGCGGCGGCATCGGCAGCGGCTTCGGCCTGCTGGTCAAGCAGCTGCACTCGGTCGGCGTCATGTCGCTGGTGATCATCGTGGTCTCCGGCATCTTCATCGGCATGGTGCTGGCGCTGCAGGGGTTCAATATCCTGTCGAGCTACGGTTCGGAGCAGGCGGTGGGGCAGATGGTGGCCCTGACGCTGCTGCGCGAGCTGGGGCCGGTGGTGACGGCGCTGCTGTTCGCCGGGCGCGCCGGTTCGGCGCTGACGGCGGAGATCGGCAACATGAAGTCCACCGAGCAGCTCTCCAGCCTGGAGATGATCGGCGTCGACCCGCTCAAGTACATCATCGCCCCGCGCCTGTGGGCCGGCTTCATTTCCCTGCCCGTGCTGGCGATGATCTTCAGCGTGGTGGGCATCTGGGGCGGCTCGTGGGTGGCGGTCGACTGGCTGGGGGTCTATGAAGGTTCCTACTGGTCGAACATGCAGAACAGCGTCAGCTTCGGCGACGACGTGCTCAACGGCATCATCAAGAGCGCGGTCTTCGCCTTCGTCGTGACCTGGATCGCCGTATTTCAAGGCTATGACTGCGAACCCACTTCCGAGGGGATCAGCCGTGCCACCACCAAGACCGTGGTATATGCCTCGCTGGCAGTGCTCGGCCTGGACTTTATTCTGACCGCTTTGATGTTTGGAGATTTCTGATGCAAAACCGCACCCTGGAAATCGGTGTCGGCCTGTTCCTGCTGGCAGGGATCCTGGCTTTGCTGCTGCTTGCGTTGCGGGTCAGCGGCCTGTCTCCGACCTCGTCCACCGATACCTATAAGCTTTATGCCTACTTCGACAACATCGCCGGCCTGACGGTCAGGGCGAAAGTGACCATGGCCGGCGTGACCATCGGCAAGGTCACGGCGATCGATCTGGACCGTGACAGCTTCACCGGCCGGGTGACCCTGCAGGTGGACAAAAGCGTCGACAACCTGCCGACCGACTCCACAGCATCTATCCTGACGGCTGGACTGCTGGGCGAGAAGTACATCGGCATCAGCGTGGGCGGGGAAGACACCCGGCTCAAGGATGGCGGAACCATTCACGACACCCAGTCGTCGCTGGTGCTGGAGGACCTGATCGGTAAATTCCTGCTCAATACCGTTAGCAAAGACGCCAAATGAGGAGCTTTCGAATGATCTCTACCTTGCGACGTGGCCTGTTGGTGTTGCTCGCGGCGCTGCCTCTGGTGGCCAATGCCGTGGCGGCGCCTTCGGCGCACGATCTGGTTCAGGACACCACCAACCGGATGCTGGCGGACCTTGCCGCCAACAAAGAGAAGTACAAGCAGGATCCGGCCGACTTCTACGCCGCGCTCAACAGCATCGTCGGCCCGGTCGTGGATGCCGAAGGCATTTCCAAGAGCATCATGACGGTCAAGTATTCGCGCAAGGCCACGCCGGCGCAGATGAAGACCTTCGAGGAAAACTTCAAGCGCGGCCTGTTCCAGTTCTACGGCAACGCCTTGCTGGAGTACAACAACCAGGGCATCACCGTCGATCCGGCCAAGGACGAGTCGGGCGACCGCACCAGCGTCGGCATGACCGTCAAGGGCAGCAACGGCGCGATCTACCCGGTCTCCTACACGCTGGAGAAGATCAACGGCGAGTGGAAGCTGCGCAACGTGATCATCAACGGCATCAACATCGGCAAGCTGTTCCGCGATCAGTTCGCCGACGCCATGCAGCGCAACGGCAACGACCTGGACAAGACCATCAACGGCTGGGCCGGTGAAGTGGCCAAGGCCAAGCAGAACGCCGAACACCAAGAGAAGCCCGCGCAATGACCGAGTCGGCCGTTCGTCTGGACCAGGCCAGTGAGCTGCAGCTCAGCGGTGTGCTGGACTACCGCACCGGCCCCGGCCTGCGCGAGCAGGGCCGGGCGCTGATCAAGTCCTGCACGGCGCCGGCGCTGGTGATCGACTGCTCCGCGGTGGAGAAGTCGAGCAGCGTCGGGCTGTCGCTGCTGCTGTGCTTCATCCGCGATGCGAAGGCCGCCGGCAAGTCGGTCAGCATCCGGGCGATGCCCGAAGACATGCGCGAAATCGCCCAGGTCAGCGAGCTGACCGAGCTGTTGGCGCAACCCTGAACCCGCATCGACGAGAAAGCCCCCCGTCAGAGTCCTGCGCCGCGGGGTTCGCAGGCGCGGGGCTTTTTTGTATGATGTCCGACCCGCGCGCACAGGGCGCCGATTGAGGTTGAGCATGCAGGCCGTAGAAGTGAAGAGCTTCCTTGAAGGAAAGCTGCCAGGAACGCAGGTGGAAGTTGAAGGCGACGGCCAGGTTTCCCTCGGCAACACCGTGATGAAAGGCAACGCGAAGAAGG
>NZ_JBIVHR010000082.1:0-27337 GCF_044749305.1 Pseudomonas sp. NPDC089534
CCTGCTGGCGATGGCGTCAGTGAAGACGCCGCAGGGCAGGATCCCACAGTCTCCGGGTGACAGTCACGGCAGTCCTCCCACAGGTTTTGCGGGGTGCCTGGATCTTGTGGACACCGGGATACCTGTGGGAGCCAGCCTGCTGGCGATGGCGTCAGTGAAGACGCCGCAGGGCAGGATCCCACAGTCTCCGAGTGACGGTCACTGCTGCCCTCAAGCCTGCCAAACCGATGGATTCACCAGATTCGCAGGCTTCTCCCCGTTCAGCGCCGCCAGCAGGTTGTCCACCGCGCACTGCGCCATGGCCTCGCGGGTCTCGTGGGTGGCCGAGCCCATGTGCGGCGTCGCGACTACGTTGTTCAACTGCAGCAGCGGCGAATCGTGGCTCAGCGGCTCACGCTCGAACACGTCCAGCCCCGCCGCGCGGATGCGCTTGTGGCGCAGGGCGTCGATCAGCGCCGCTTCGTCCACCACCTTGCCTCGGGCGATGTTGATGAAGATGCTCTCGGGGCGCATCAGCGCGAATTGCTCGGCACCGATCAGGCCTTCGGTCTGCGCGGTGAGCGGCAGGGTCAGGCAGATGAAGTCGGCTTCCTGCAACAGCGCCTCGAGGCTGCGGTATTGCGCGTCGAAGCGCTGCTCCACCGCCGGCTTGCGCGACTGGCTGTGGTAGAGCACCGGCATGCCGAAGCCGAAATGCCCGCGTTGGGCCAGCGCCTCGCCGATCCGGCCCATGCCGATGATGCCCAGGGTCTTGCCGTGCACATCGGTGCCGAAATGCGCCGGGCCGAGGCTGCGGTGCCAGTGGCCGCCGCGCACCATGTTCGCCAGTTCCACCACGCGCCGGGCCGTGGCCAGGATCAGGGCGAAACCGGTGTCGGCGGTGGTTTCGGTGAGCACGTCCGGGGTGTTGGTCAACAGGATCCGGCGGCGGGTCAGGTAGTCGATGTCGTAGTTGTCGACGCCCACCGACACGCTCGACACCGCCTCCAGGCGCGGCGCCAGGTCGAGCAGAGCCGCGTCCAGTCTCAGGCTGGCGCCGAGCAGGCCGTGGGCGCCGGGCAGGGCGTCGCGCAGCTTCATCAGGCCATCGGCGTCGAGGCTGTCGATCAGCGTCACGTCCACCTGCTCATGCAGCCGGGCCATCAGCGGCGGCGACAGTTTCTTGTACAGCACAACCTGCTTTTTCATCGCGTTCATCTCTCTTTCGAATCAGGAATGGGCCGGCAGCGGACGTCGCGCCGCAGGCCTGGGCGTCACCCGGTCGCTGGCGCCGGGGTTGAGGAACGCCGTCAGCAGCACAGACAGCAGCAACGCGCCGCTCATCAACAGGTACGAAGCGCCGGGCGAGCCGGTGGAGCCGTTGAGGTAGCCGACCAGATAGGAGCCGCCGAACGAGCCGAGGGCGCCCATGCTGTTGATCAGCGCCATGGCGCCGCCGGCGACGTTGGCCGGCAGGATCTCCGGCACGATGGCGAAGAACGGCCCGTAAGGCGCGTACATGCAGGCCCCGGCGATCACCAGCAAGGTGTAGGACCACCAGAAATGCTCGGCGCCCAGGGCGTAGGAGCCGTAGAACGCCACCGAGGCGATCAGCAGCGGCGGCCAGACGAAACGCTTGCGCTTCTGTAGTTTGTCCGAGCCCCACGACACCAGCAGCATGCCGACCACCGCCGCCAGGTACGGCAGCGCCGACAGCCAGCCGGCCTCGACCATGTCCATCTGCGCGCCGGCCTTGAGGATCGACGGCAGCCACAGTACGAACCCGTAGACGCCGATGCTCCAGCAGAAGAACTGCAGCGCCAGGATGATCACCTTCGGCGAGCGGAAGGCTTCGGCGTAGTTTTTCACCGCTTTGATGCCGACCTGCTCGGCGGCCAGGGCGCTCTCCAGGTCGCGCTTCTCGCCGTCGCTCAGCCAGTTGGCCTGGGCCGGACGGTCATCCGCCAGCCGCCACCAAATGAACGCCCAGAGCACCGCCGGCAGGCCTTCGATGATGAACATCCAGCGCCAGCTGAAATGCTGCACCAGATAGCCCGACACCACCGACATCCACAGCATCGTCACCGGGTTGCCGAGGATCAGGAAGGTGTTGGCCCGGGAGCGTTCGGCGCGGGTGAACCAGTGGCAGAGGTACACCAGCATCGCCGGCATCACCGCCGCCTCGACCACGCCGAGCATGAAGCGGATCACGATCAGCCAGTAGGCGTTGGCGACCACCCCGGTGAGGGTGGCGAGGCCGCCCCAGAGGATCAGGCTGACGAAGATGAGTTTCTTCACGCTGTGCTTCTGCGCATAGATCGCGCCCGGCACCTGGAAGAAGAAATAGCCGAGGAAGAACAGGGCGCCGAGCAGGGACGACAGGCCCGGTGTGATCATCAGGTCCGCGGCCATGCCGGAGGCGGCGGCGAAGCCGTAGTTGGCGCGGTCCAGGTACGCCAGGCTGTAGGTGATGAACACGATGGGCATGATGTACCACCAGCGGCGGGCGGCGAGGGTTGCGGTTGTCATGGGTCTTGCTCCTGAGCTTGTTGTTTTTGTCGCAGCAGGTTCAATTTCGAGGGTGTCTGTACTGGCCTCATCGCCAGCAGGCTGGCTCCCACAGAGTCAAGTGACTTGCACCGATCCCCTGTGGGAGCCAGCCTGCTGGCGATTGGCGGCCTCAAATTCGGCGCACAGTTCGGACCGGTTCGGCAAACCCTCCATGTCGCCACGGCTCTGCACCGCACGGCTGCCGATCCAGTTGGCGCGCCTGACCGCGTCGGCGAAGCTCTGGTGCTCCAACAGGGCGCTGATCATCCCGACGGCGAACCCGTCGCCGGCACCGACCGTATCCACCACCGTGGCCACCGGCACCCCGGCCACGAAGCCTTGATCCAGGTGCGTGCGGTAATAGGCGCCTTGGGGGCCGAGCTTGATCGCCACCGCTTCGGCGCCCCGGTCGAGGTAGAACGCGGCGATGTCCGCCGGGTCGTCGAAACCGGTGAGCAGACGGCCTTCGGCCAGGCCCGGCAGCACCCAGTGGGCGAGGGCGGCGAGGCGGTTGATCTCTCTGATCATCTCCCGTTCGCTGGCCCACAGGCTCGGGCGCAGGTTGGGGTCGAACGACACGCTGCGCCCTGCCTGGCGCATGCGCGTCATCAGGTCATGGGACATGGCCCGCGCCGAGGCCGACAGCGCCGGCGGAATGCCGGTGGCGTGCAGGTGCCGGGCGTTGAGCAGATCCGCCGTGATCGCCTCGGGCGACAGATGGCTGGCCGCCGAACCCCGGCGAAAGTACTCGACCTGCGGGTCGCTGCCGTCGTCGCTGCGGGACTTGAGCTGGAAACCGGTGGGGTGCGCCGGATCCACCGCCACATGGCTGCAGTCCAGGCCTTCCCGTGCCAGGGATTCGACGACGAAGCGGCCCAGGGAGTCGGCGCCGACCCGGCTCAGCCACGCCACATTGAACCCCAGCCGGGACAGGCCGATGGCGACGTTGCTGTCGGCCCCGGCGATGCGTTTGTGGAACTGGCCCACCGACGCCAGGTCGCCGCTGTGTTCGGCGACGAACATGGCCATGGTTTCGCCGAACGAAAGGATGTCGATCTCAGGCATGGGCAGGCTCCAGGCAGGATTGGCCGAGGCGGGCGAGGGCGGCGACGTGGTCGCGGGTGAGCGGCACCAGGTCGTCGCCTTGCAGCGGGTATTCGGCGGCGCGCATGACGCCTTGATCCATGTGCCGCAGCAGTTGTTCCCAGTGATGCAGGTCGTTGGCGACGGGCGGCACGGCGACAAGCTTGCCGTCGGCGCGGCGGGCCACGGCCTTGCAGTGCACGTAGCCGACCTGCCGGCCCAGCAGGCGTGCGGCGTTGGCGGCGGACTCGCCTTGCCACTGCCAGTTGCCGATGTCGAAGGTCATGCGGATCGGCAGTCCGTGGGGCTCGACGGCGGCGAAGAAACGCTGGAACGGCTCGATGCGTCCGCCGTGCGGGGTCTGGTCGTTCTCCACCAGCAGCCGTACCGGGCTTTGGCTCAAGCAGCGGGCCAGCGCGCTGAAGTCGTGGCGGTCGGCGAAATGGCCCAGCGAGACTTTCAACCAGCGGGCGCCGAACGCTTCGGCGTTCTGCAGGGCGGTTTTCAGTTGTGGGTTTGGCAGGGCCTGGCCGGCGAGCCACAGCTCGGTCGGCGAGGAATAGATGCTTTGCAGCCGTGCCGCTGCGGTGGCCTGTGCGAGTTGTGCGGGCACTTCACGGGTCAGCAATTCCTCGCGCCATTCGATGCGGCTGGCGCCGGCGGCGGCCAGCACATCGATGAAAAAGCCTTGGCCCCGCTGGCGCACCAGGTCGGCGCCGTAGCTGGACAGGCTGATGGAAACGGCAGGTTCATTCATTGTTGTTGTCCTCTGAAACCGGTTTCATTTTTGTTCAAAAAAAAGGTTGCGGTGGCTTATGGGGCTCTGCGCGGGTCAGTCGAATCGTCGCCTGTGAGAGCAACTGTATTGGCTGTGCGCTGCGGCGCCAGGACTGCCGCCATCGCCAGCAGGCTGGCTCCCACAAGGGATCCGGGTCGCCCGCGGGATTCCGGTACACCCCAAAACCTGTGGGAGGCTGGCTCCCACAAGGGATCCCGGTCGCCCGCAGGATTCCGGCACACTCCAGAACCTGTGGGAGCTTGCCTGCAAGCGATAGGGCCCGATCAGTCACCGCAAACCCCACAGGTCGACCCGCGCTCAATCAGCGCCGGTGCGAAATCCACCACCCGCGCCGCCTCGTCATCCCCGCGCAACCGTTTGAGCAGGCATTCGAACGCCTGGGCGCCGATGTCCGCCGTCGGTTGGGCGAGGGCGGTGATGCCGCTGCCCACCAGCGGATACCAGTCCAGGTCATCCAGCGCGATCAGCCCGGCGTCCTCGAACAGCCGGCTGCCGATCTCGCGCAGGGCACGGGTGCAGGCCAACGCCGCCACGCCGTTGGCGCAGAACAGCGCCTTGGGCCCGGCACCGGGTTGGTTCAAGAAGGATTGCAGATCGGCGGCCAGGGTTTCGCCGGTTTCCAGCACCGTGCCGCTCAGGCCGCTGCGCTGGGCGATTTGCTTCTGGAAGCTTGCGACCCGTTCGATCCGCGAACTGGTGCCGTCAAAGGGTTCGGTCACCAGCAGCAGATCGCGGTAGCCACGCTGTTCCAGGTGATCAAGCGCCATCTGCACCGCGCGGGGGTTGTCCAGCCCGACCATGTCGCTGTCCAGCCCCTCGACCTTGCGGTCCACCAGCACCAGCGGCATTTCCCGCTTCAGCTCATGCAGTTCGTCCCGGTGGTGGCCGAGGGTGTTCACGATCAAGCCTTCGATGTTGTACGAGCGCAGCAGCGCCAGGTGCTGGCGTTCCTGCTCGTCGTCGCGGTCGGTGTTGCACACCACCAGGCTGTAGCCGTGACGGCGGCAGGCGGTTTCCACCCCGTGCATCACGGCGATCGAATAGGGGTTGCGGATGTCAGCCACCAGCATGCCGATCAGGCGGGTGCGCCCGCGTTTCAGGCCACGGGCCATCTGGTTGGGGCGGTAACCCAGCTCGGCGATCGCCCGTTCGATGCGCAAGGCGGTGGCCTCGGAGAGCAGGGCGCGGTCGTCGCCGATGAAGCGCGAGACGCTGGCCTTAGACACGCCGGCGTGTTCGGCGACGTCGAGCATGGTCACGCGGCTGCGCTGGGCGGCGGAGAAATCGTTCACGGTGGTTGGACCTTGTTATTGGCGTTGGGAAACAGCGCCTGTCGAACGATGCTGAAACCGGTTTCATGAGACGCCACCCGGAGGCATCCGTCAAGCCTCCGCTCACCGCCAATCCCGCAGAAAGACGACGGACGGTCGCTTGCCCTGTCAGATCTGACAGTAGTCCGATGCCCGGAACAGGCGCCTAATCAATCCAACGGTCTTACGGTCTTGTGGGAGAAGGATGATGCCGTCTGAGGAAATCTTGATGTATGCCCCGCCTCGAGTGGTCGGTGTCGCGGATGACGATCCAGACGGATACATCCCGGAGGAGTTGCTGGCGCAGGGCATCGAAGTGCTCGTGCCGATCTGGCCGAACCCTGCCGACCCTGGGCAGACAGACAAACTCATCGTCGAGATGAAGCGCAATGGGGTCGTAGTGTTCAGCCAGCGGACCGAACATCCGGGGCCGATTGCCGAAACGCAGTTCACCATTGCGATCGGGCCGGCGTACCTGGTCGATGATGGAATAGTTGAAGTGATGTATACGACGCTCAATCACTTCAACAATCCGGCGTACTCATTGCCACGGAAGTTGACGATTGACCATACGCTTATCCCCAAGGATTTGACTGAGCCGAACTTTCCGGCCGCGAACAGAAATGGTTACCTGAACTGTTCAAGCGAGCCGCCTATATGGGAAGGCGTTGAAGTGAAAGTTCCAACACTTCCGGACTTCGTTCGGGTAGGAGACGTTTGTTCGGTTGAATGGACGGGTTATCTGACGCTTAACGGAAGCGGGGCTCCCATCGCGCAAACATATAAGAAAATCGATAAGACGATTATGAATGCGCAAGAAATCGCCCAAGGTTTTTCGGTTTTGGTTGAACCCTATCGTCCTCATATAGAACCGATGCAAAAACTTGCATCGGCGCTGGCGAACTACACGCTCTACCGGGGAGGGAGGCGAATAGGCGTTTCGCTTAAAGGGTTGGTGAAGATCGATAGGGTCATTCCAGGTGAAGAACAACTGTGTGGTCCTTGAAGGTTCTGTTGGATGTGTGGGTGGTCAATGCAATTGCGCAGGTTTCTTGGGTGAGATCCGCGCGGTCAAACAATATGGAGAGAGGCTCATGAACGCAAAAGTCGGCAGTGTCAGTTTGAATCAACCCGTATCGTTACAAGGGGGATCCATCTTGTTGGATCCCGCAAACATTCCTGCGCAGACTTTGCCGGGAGGTGACCTGCGCATTCCGGTCGCTGCATTGGGCAGTGATCTGGAATACCTTATCCCTCGGCCGGTGTCAGAGCATGCAAGGGACACATTGACCGTGTTCCTGCGGGTAATGGGCGACCCTACGCAGATTCCACTTGAAACCCGCAAACCGCTGGGGCCGGTGGCGGAACGTGTGTGGCCGCTGCCGTTGACCATTCCTCTTGCGCGGCTCGTTGAGTTGACTACGCCAGAAGATCCCACCAAGTATGAGTTGGTGTATGTGATGTACGCCGCCGGCGTCAATCCGAGCCCCGAAGTTCCCTCGAACTACAATATCGACAAGACACCGCCCTACAAGGTCAAGAACCCGGCCTCCGACTTCTCTCCGGCGGCTGCCGCTTTCCCTGCGGACCTACCGCCCACAAAGGAAATCGACGAGGCATATCTCGTGGCGAATCCGGGAGGCATCGTCATTACATTGACCCGAGCCGCAAACTATGAAAGTACGGACACGGTCGATGTCTATTGGGGCGATCCGGCCGATCCCGCTTACGCCACCCCGGTTCTGACCGGCGTTGCGATCCCGGACAATCAGCAAATCACAATCCCCATTTCGGTTTTCGAAAACTCCAAGGAAGGCCTCAATACGCTGACGTTCACCACGAAGGATCTGCCCGGCAACATCAGCCGCCGGTCGAAAGCCAATCAGCGCACGGTGAGACGCTTGAAACCGCCTGTGGCAGAGCCTCCGGTTGTGCCTTTGGCGGACGGAACCGATGGCGACACGTTGATCGACATTGAGGATTGCAAAACAGGGGTGACGGTGGCAGTGCCGGTGCCTCAACCCAGTTCTCCCAACGATGTGATCGTCGTCACCTGGAAAAACATCGAACTTCCCGAGCAACGGGTCGGGACGCAAACCACCATGATCTTTCCGGTGGATTACGCGACCATCGAAACCGCCTATGGCGCCACCGATGGCCCGGTGCCGACCACTGTAAGTTACGTCATGCTGCGTGGCTCGGGTAACAAGATCGCCGAGGAAAAAGTCGATATCCAGGTAGACATCTCCTATCCCGGCCCGGTGAACCCGGAGGAGCCAGATCCAGTCAACCCGGCGCTGGAACTGCCTCGGCTCGTTTCGTCGCAAGGGGTGGACAACACCCTTGGCGACAACGACTACGGTCAGGACGCCAAAGTCTTTATCCAGTTGTACGACGCACCACCGACAGAAGTGGGCCTGAGCATTACGGTCTGGTATGACGATAATGAGCTGGCGCCCCCTTATTTCCTGTCGCCCGGAGATGAGGGCACCGAGATCGAAGCGGGTACGGTGCCATGGGATGTCATTGCCAAGAAGCCGATGGGGACGGTCAAGTTGAAATGGGTGTTGTCAGCGGTTGGCGGCAATAATCCCGTTTGGTCAAGAGAGCAGGATGTCGATGTCAATATCACCAAGATCGAGTTGCCAAAGCCGCTGGTGCAGGCACTCGAAGAGGATGCCATTGCCTGTCCGACGTTGAACTTTGTTCCGCCGGGAGACGGGACGAGTCGTCGCAACCTGAAAGTTATCATTCCGCCCAGTACTTCGATGGTGGCCGGAAGAACATTCAAGCTGAAGTGGGCAGGGTATACGGACGAAGCCGCTACTGTTCCTATCGATGGTACTGAGGTTGAAAAGGATATTGTCATTCCTGATCCGGTTCCTGCTGAAGGCATTGAGCTGGATATCGGAGACTATGAAACCCACTTCAAACCGGTGTCGGATGGGTTCGGGAAGTTAACTTATACCGTTGAAGGCATCGTTCAGGAGTCTGATCCCGCGATTCATTTTGTATTCCTTCTGGATAACAACGATGACTACTGTGAAGTTGCAAACCCAATTCCAACACCTTGACGGGTGAAGCGTGGCAGCGGCGGGCATGAGCGATCTTCATGTCCGCCTCTGCTGTTTTAGTTTTTTGCTCCAATGTCGTACTGAGGACTTTTCCCTCATATATAGAGACTATTCCTACATAAAACTGCGTAATTACTCGATAGCCTTGCGAACTTTTTTGGCCAGGCAGTGGATTCCAACACCTGCCGTGCTGTCACTCACTTTTCCAAGCAGGTGTCCAGTATGCATCTCAACTCCTTGTCGCTTTCTCTTCCTGCGCTGACGGGGCGGGCGCTGAGCCTCCCGGCGCTGATGTTTTCATCCTTCACGCTGGCTGCACCGATTGTCGGCGGCAACGTGACGCTCAACAATGGCGACCCTGTCGACAGCTGGTTCTTGAGCCAGAACGCAACCTTGACCGTCAATGGCGCCGAGACGCTGGGCATCGACGCGAACAGCTCGACGGTCAATGTCAACGCCGGCGGACGCACCGGGGCGATTTCGGCGAGCGACGGCTCGGTGGTCAATGTGAGCGGCGCCCGCGTGACCGGCACCAGCGGGCAGACGGCCCTGGAGCTGGTGTCCAGTCAGGGGCATATCGACAACAGCACGGTCAGCGGCGATTTCTTCGGCGTGTCCGCTGTCCGGTTCTCCACCACCCAGGACGGCTCCACCCTGACCATCTCCGGCAACAGCACCATCACGGGTGTGGATGCCGGGGCGTTCGCCTCCTCCTACAGCGTTATCGACCTGACTGATTCGTCCCTTGAAGGGACAGGATCCACCGGGTATGGCCTGTGGCTGCAGAGTGCCCAAGCCACGGCCAGAAACAGCACGATCACCGGCGCCAAGGACGGCGTGTTCATCGAGCTGGATCAAACCGGCGTGGCACCCGCGGCATTGAACCTGGACAACACCACCGTGCAGGGCAAGAACGGTTCGGCGATTGTGGTGGACTTTGCCGACTTCCAACGGTCGACGGCGACCGTGACGCTCAACAACTCACGGTTGCTGGCCAGCAACGGCACCTTGCTTGAAGTCAACGGTGGTGCGGACGTGTCGATGGTCGTCAACGCCAGCACCCTGAACGGCAACATCGTTACGCAAACCGGCAGCAGCACCGATCTGACCTTGCAGAACGGTTCCGTGCTGACCGGCCGGCTCGACAATGTGGCCAGCGCGACGATCAATGACACGTCCCAGTGGGTGCTGGTGGGCGACAGTCAGGTCGGCAAGCTTGCGCTCAATGGCGGTGCCGTGAAGTTCGGTGCGGACAATGCCTTTTATCAATTGAACGTGAGCGAGCTGTCCGGTAACGGTCGTTTCATCATGGGCACTGACCTGACCACCGGGCAGACCGACCTGTTGAACGTCACCGGCAGCGCCACCGGCTCCCACGAATTGCTGATCGCCAGCAGCGGCACCGAGCCTGCGGCCGGGCAACCGGTGACCGTCGTCAAGACGGCCGGTGGCGATGCGCAGTTCTCCTTGGCCGGAGGAGTGGTGGATCAAGGCGCCTATTCCTATGCGCTGGCCAAGAGCGGCAATGACTGGGTTCTTGATCCGTCGACCCGGGTCGTGAGTCCGGGCACGCGTTCGGTGCTGGCACTGTTCAATACACCGCTGCCGACGTGGTACGGCGAGCTGACGTCGCTGCGCACCCGCATGGGTGAGTTGCGCATGAACCCGGGCCGGTCCGGTGCATGGGGACGCACCTACGGCAACAAGTTCCGGATCGCGGACGGTTCGGGCACCGGGTACGATCAGACCCAGCGCGGGTTCACGCTGGGTGCCGACGCGGCGTTGGGAGAAGGGCAATGGCTGGTGGGGGTCATGGGGGGGCACAGCTCGTCCGACCTCGATCTGGACGCCGGCACGTCCGGTGAGGTCGACAGTTATTACCTCGGCGCCTATGCCACCTGGCTCGATCCGGTCGACGACTATTACGCCGATGCGGTGCTGAAGGTGAACCGGTTTCGCAACGAGGCCAAGGTTGGCCTGAGCGATGGTGGACGGGCCAAGGGCGACTACGACAATACCGGAGTCGGTGGCTCGATCGAGGTCGGGCGGCACATCAAGCTGGATGGGGGCTATTTCGTCGAACCGTACACCCAATGGTCGGCGGTGACGGTTCAAGGCAAGGATTTCTCGCTGGACAACAATTTGCAGGCCGATGGCGGCCAGGCCCGATCACTGCTGGGTGAGGTCGGGGTCACGGCCGGCCGCAACTTCAAGGTTCAGGACGATGTCGAGCTGCAGCCTTACGTGCGTGTCGCCGGGGCCTATGAGTTCGAGAAGAACAATGAGGTGACGGTCAACGACAATGTGTTCAAGAACAACCTGTCCGGATCGCGCGTAAAACTGGGGGCGGGTATCGCGGCGTCGATGACCGACAAACTGCAGGTCCATGCGGACTATGAATACAGTGACGGGAAAAACTTCAGGCAACCGGGCGGACTGAGCCTGGGGTTGCGCTACGCGTTCTGAAGGTGAGGCGGGGTTGAACAAAAAGGAGGCTCAGGCCTCCTTTTTGTTGTCTGCACAGTTGACTGTTCAGCAATGTGCCCGAGGTGAGGGGCGACGGGGAATGCGGCGGTTCCGGACATTGGGGAAGGTTGCGAAATCGACTTTGATGTTCACGATCCTGCGGGTGTCTTCATCCAGGTTTTCAAGTTCCGCACAGACAGTGCCGGAAAAAGTCGACGAATCACTATCGTAAACGACTCGGGCAATGCCCTTGGACTGCGAATAGACCACGGGTTTTGCTGGAATCGAACTATCGATGAAAAGCACCCGGACAACATGATCTTCGGGCGTCAGGCCATAATCGTCTTCGTCATAACCTTTCGAGAAAGAAACCTTCAGCTCTTTGGTTGTGTAGTCCGGCCCTGGCCTTCGCTGCGTCGCCAGCATCACATAGGCCTCGCCATGGGGTGGCGGGTAGGTGGCTTCCGACAGCTCCACCAACCCGGCCCGGAACTCTTCGGTGCCGTCGATGGTGCCCTGGCAGGTTCCCAGTAACATAGGTTGAGCGACTACTTTTGCGAATGCGTTCATCGGTACAAACTCCATTGTCATGAAAAGTAATATCTCGCCCTGCAAACAGTTGGCGGGATTGCCCTATGACACGCTTCGCCAGTCGGCTTGTAAACTGTCAGAGTTGACAGGTGTACCCAGTTGAGTGCCGCTGATGTTCGATGCTTGTCAACCGAACAGCCCCGCCGCAATGTTGATGGAAAACCCCAGGATCGCCGTATTGAACACAAACCCGATCAACGACTGCACCAGCACGATCTTGCGCAGCTCGCGGGTGGCGACGCCCACGTCGGAGGTCTGCACTGCGACGCCGATGGTGAACGAGAAGTACAGGAAGTCCCAGTAGTTGGGCGTGGTCAGGCCTTCGGCGAAGCGCAGGGCCGGTTCCTGGCCGTCCCAGGTGTAATAGAGGCGGGCGTAGTGCACGCTGAAGATCACCCCGATCAGCAGCCAGGAACCGATCACGGTCAGAGCGGTGAAGCCGTAGTGCAGCAGCTTGCGGGTGGTTTCCAGGTCCTTGCTGCCCACCAGTTCGAAGGTGATGGTGGCGAGGCTGGCCAGGGCGGCGATGCTCACCATCAGCAGGACGAGGCCGGCGTTCTCGTCTTCGATTTCCGCGATACGTTTGACGTCCGGGGCCTTGGCCCGGGCGGTGAGCCAGAGCATCAGCGCCAGGTAGGTCCAGACGCCGGCGTTCCAGCCGATCAGGATCTTGCTGACGAGGGAGGCGTTGGGCGTGAGCAGGCCGACGGCGATGCCGAACAGCGCGGCGGCGGAAAGGCGAGGGTGGGTGCGGGCGAGAAAGCGCATGGGGGCTCGTGGGTCAGGGTTTGCTGACACCATAGCTCATGTGGAGGCGCGCTGGCTCGCGACGGGGTCGGTACAGCCAATTGAGATATCGACTGACAGGGTCTCATCGCTGGCAAGTCGAATCGTCGCACCGCAGCTCCCACAGTTTTTTGGGGTGTGCAGGGATTCTGCAAACACCCGGGATCCTTTGTGGGAGCCAGCCTGCTGGCGATGCAGTGGGTCAGGCAGCAGAGATTTCGGCTGTGCCGGCCTCATCGCTTGCAGGCAAGCTCCCACAGGTTCTGTGGTGTGCAGGGATTCTGCAAACACTCGGGATCCTTTGTGGGAGCCAGCCTGCTGGCGATGGCGTCCGCGAGGACGCCCGCTCCCCAATCGATCAGTGACGGCCGGAGCGCCGCACCAGCTTCATCACCACCACAAAGAACACCGGCACGAAGACCACCGCCAATGTCGCCGTGATCATCCCGCCGATCACCCCGGTGCCGATGGCCTGCTGGCTCGCTGAGCTTGCGCCCGTGGCGATGGCCAGCGGCACCACGCCGAGGATGAACGCCAGCGACGTCATCACGATCGGCCGCAGGCGCATGCGGGCGGCCTGCAGGGTGGCGTCGAGCAGGTCGTGGCCGTCGTCGTACAGGCTCTTGGCGAACTCGATGATCAGGATCGCGTTCTTCGCCGACAGGCCGATGATGGTGATCAGGCCGACCTTGAAGAACACGTCGTTGGGCATCCCGCGCAACGTCACCGCCAGCACCGCGCCGAGCACGCCCAGCGGCACCACCAGCAGCACCGAGGTCGGGATCGACCAGCTCTCGTACAGCGCCGCCAGGCACAGGAACACGATCAGCAGCGACAGCCCGAGCAGGATCGGCGCCTGGCTGCCGGACAGCCGTTCCTGCAGCGACAGCCCCGTCCATTCCTGGCCCAGGCCCTTCGGCCCTTGCGCCACCAGCCGCTCGATCTCGGCCATGGCTTCGCCGGTGGTGTGGCCGGGCGACGGTTCGCCGGAAATGGCGATGGCCGGGTAGCCGTTGTAGCGGGTCAGCTGGGTCGGGCCTTGCGTCCACTTGGCCTGGACGAACGCCGACAGCGGCACCATTTTCCCGGCGTCGTTGCGCACGTGCATTTTCAGCAGGTCGTCGACCTGGCTGCGGCGGTCGCCTTCGGCCTGCACCACCACCCGCTGCATGCGGCCCAGGTTGGGGAAGTCGTTGACGTAGGTCGAGCCGACGGCGGTGGCCAGCACATTGCTGACGTCGGCGAACGACACGCCCAGGGCATTGGCCTGTCTGCGGTCGACCTCCAGCTGCACCTGCGGCGCTTCGGCCAGGGCGCTTTCGCGCACGTTCATCAGCACCGGGCTTTTTTCGGCGGCGGCGAGCAGTCCGGTGCGCGCCTCCATCAGCGCGGCATGGCCGAGGCCGCCGCGGTCCTGCAGGCGGAACTCGAAGCCGCTGGAGGTGCCGAGGCCGTCCACCGGCGGCGGCAGCACGGCGAAGGCCACGGCGTCCTTGATCTGGCTGAGGGCGATGTTGGCGCGGTCGGCGATCGAGCTCGCCGAGTCGTCGCCGCCGCGCGCGGACCAATCCTTGAGCGTGGTGAACGCCAGCGCCGCGTTCTGGCCGCTGCCGGAGAAGCTGAAGCCGAGAATGACCGTGCTGTCGCCCACGCCCGGTTCGGTGGCGTTGTGCGCTTCGATCTGTTCGACCACCTGCACGGTGCGGCTCTTGCCCGCGCCCGGCGGCAGCTGGATGTCGGTGATGGTGTAGCCCTGGTCTTCCGTCGGCAGGAACGAGGAGGGCAGCCGCGCGAACAGCACGCCCAGGCCGACCAGCAGCACAACGTAGATCAGCAGGTAACGCCCGGTGCGCTTGAGCGCATAGCCCACCCAACCCTGATAGCGGTCCGTCAGCCGTTCGAAACGGCGGTTGAACCAGCCGAAGAACCCGGTCTTCTCATGGTGCTCGCCCTTGGCGATCGGCTTGAGCAGGGTGGCGCACAGCGCCGGGGTCAGGGTGAGGGCGAGGAACGCCGAGAACAGGATCGAGGTGGCCATCGACAGCGAGAACTGACGGTAGATCACGCCCACCGAACCCTGCATGAACGCCATCGGAATGAACACCGCCACCAGCACCAGGGTGATGCCGATGATCGCCCCGGTGATCTGCCCCATCGCCTTGCGCGTGGCGTCCTTGGGCGACAGGCCTTCGCTGGCCATGATCCGCTCGACGTTCTCCACCACGACGATGGCGTCGTCCACCAGGATGCCGATGGCCAGCACCATGCCGAACATGGTCAGCACGTTGATCGAGTACCCCAGCGCCAGCATCGTGGCGAAGGTGCCCATCAGGGCGACCGGCACCACCAGGGTCGGGATCAGCGTGTAGCGCACGTTCTGCAGGAACAGGAACATCACCGCGAACACCAGCAGCATGGCTTCGCCGAGGGTGTAGACCACTTTGGTGATCGAGACCTTCACGAACGGCGAGGTGTCGTAGGGAATCTTGTATTCCACGCCCGCCGGGAAGTAGCGCGACAGCTCGTCCATCTTGGCCCGGATCAGGGTGGCGGTGTTCAGGGCGTTGGCCCCCGGCGACAGCTGCACGCCCACGGCGGTGGACGGCTTGCCGTTGAGGCGGGTGCCGAACTGGTATTCCTGGCTGCCGACTTCCACCCGCGCCACGTCGCCGATGCGCACGGTCGAGCCGTCGGGGTTGGCCTTGAGCACGATGTCGGCGAACTCTTCCGGCGTCGACAACTGGCCTTTGACGAGTACCGTGGCAGTGATCTCCTGGGCCTTCGGCGCAGGCAGGTCGCCGATGCTGCCGGCCGACACCTGCGCGTTCTGCGCGGCGATGGCGGCGTTGACGTCGGCCGGGGTCAGGTTGAAGCCGATCAGCTTCTGCGGGTCGATCCAGATCCGCATCGCCCGTTCGGCGCCGTACAGCTGGGCCTTGCCGACGCCGTCCAGACGCTTGATCTCGTTCATCACGTTGCGCGCCAGGTAATCGCTGAGCGCCACGTCGTCGAGCTTGCCGTCGCTGGAGGTGAGGGTGATCAGCAGCAGGAAGCCGGCCGACACCTTCTCGACCTGCAGGCCTTGCTGGTTGACTGCCTGCGGCAGGCGCGACTCCACGGCCTTGAGGCGGTTCTGCACGTCCACCTGGGCCATTTCCGGGTTGGTGCCCGGTTGGAACGTGGCCTTGATGGTGGCGCTGCCCAGGCTGCTTTGCGACTCGAAATACAGCAGATGGTCGGCGCCGTTGAGCTCTTCCTCGATCAGGCTGACCACGCTTTCGTCGACGGTCTGCGCCGAGGCGCCGGGGTACACGGCGTAGATTTCGATCTGCGGCGGCGCGACGTCCGGGTACTGGGCCACCGGCAACTGCGGGATGGCCAGCGCGCCGGCCAGCAGGATGAACAGGGCGACCACCCAGGCGAACACCGGGCGGTCGATAAAGAACTGCGGCATAAAGAGGTGTCCTGCTTACTGCCCGGAAGTCTGGGCGAGTGGAAGAGGGGTGTCGTCGATCTGCACGGTTTCGCCGGGGCGGGCGTGCTGCAAGCCTTCGACGACGATGCGGTCGCCCGGCTTGAGGCCGCCGGTGACGATCCAGCGGTCGTTCTGCACCGCGCCCAGCTGCACCGGCTGCTGGGCCACGCGCAGGTGATCGTCGAGGGTCAGCACCTGGGCGATGCCGGCGCTGTCGCGCTGCACGGCCCGTTGCGGGACGGTGAGGCCTTCGCGGATGACCGCCTGCTCCAGGCGCACGCGCACGAAGCTGCCGGGCAACAGATCCAGGTCCGGGTTGGGGAACTCGCTGCGCAGGATGATCTGGCCGGTGCCCGGATCGACGGTGATGTCGGCGAACAGCAGCTTGCCCGGCAACGGGTAGAGGCTGCCGTCGTCCTGGATCAGCGTGGCCTTGACCTGGTCCTGGCCGACCTGCTGCAACTGGCCGGAGCGGAAGGCACGGCGCAGTTCGTTGAGCTCGCGGGTCGACTGGGTGACGTCGGCGTGGATCGGGTTGAGCTGCTGGATCAGGGCCAGCGGCGTGCTTTCGTTCTGGCCGACCAGCGCGCCCTCGGTCACCAGCGCCCGGCCGATGCGTCCGGAGATCGGCGCGGTGACGGTGGCGTAGCCCAGGTTCAGCTTGGCGCGTTCGACGGCCGCCTTGTTGGCGGCGACGTCGGCGGCGGTCTGCCGCGCGTTGGCCCGGGCGTTGTCGTAGTCCTGGGCGCTGATGGCCTTGTCGCCGATCAGCTGGGCATAGCGCTGCTCCTGCAACGTAGCCTGGAAGGCATTGGCCTCGGCCTTGCGCAGCGCGGCTTCGGCGCTGTCCAGGTCGGCCTTGAACGGGGCCGGGTCGATGCGGAACAGCACATCGCCCTTTTTCACGTCGCTGCCTTCGCGGAAGGTGCGCTGCAGCACCACGCCGGCCACCCGCGCACGCACTTCGGCGATGCGCGGCGCGGCGATGCGTCCGCTCAGTTCGCTGCTGACCGACAGCGGACGGGCCTGGAGGGTCTCGATCCGCACCGTGGCCGGCGGCGCCTGCTCTTCGCTGTCCGAGGACGCACCACAGGCGCCGAGCGCCAGCGCCGTTGCGATCAGGCCGAGCCCGGCCAGCAGTTTCTTCGACATGTACCACCCCCAATGTTGATGGGCGAATCCTACGGGCAGCGACCGCCGGCAGCGGTGAAGCTTTGTAGGCGCTGTGTGAAATTGTGTAAGGGTTTTAGTCAGGGACGGGTGAGGGCGTATATCCTTTACGTCTTGAAATTTATTGCGACAAACAGGCCGCCATCGCGAGCAGGCCCGCTCCCGCAGCAAGGCACCCAACCTGTGGGAGCGGGCCAGCCCGCGATGGCGGTTGTCCGGTCGCCCCAGCACTTTCTGGAACACCCCCATGCCCAACATCCTTCTGGTCGAAGACGACACCGCCCTCGCCGAACTGATTGCCAGCTACCTGGAGCGCAACGGCTATTCCGTCAGCGTGATCGGTCGCGGCGACCATGTGCGCGAGCGGGCGCGGCTCAGCCCGCCGGACCTGGTGATCCTCGACCTGATGCTGCCGGGCCTCGACGGCCTGCAGGTGTGCCGCCTGCTGCGCGCCGACTCGGCCACGTTGCCGATCCTGATGCTCACGGCCCGCGACGACAGCCACGATCAGGTGCTGGGCCTGGAGATGGGCGCCGACGACTACGTCACCAAGCCCTGCGAGCCCCGCGTGCTGCTGGCACGGGTGCGCACCTTGCTGCGCCGCAGCAGCCTGGGCGAGCCGATGACGGTCAACGACCGCATTGTCATGGGCAACCTGTGCATCGACCTGTCGGAGCGCACCGTGACCTGGCGCGGGCAGGCGGTGGAGCTGTCCAGCGGCGAGTACAACCTGCTGGTGGTGCTGGCCCGCCACGCCGGCGAAGTGCTGAGCCGCGACCAGATCCTGCAGCGCCTGCGCGGCATCGAGTTCAACGGCACCGACCGCTCGGTGGACGTGGCCATCTCCAAGCTGCGGCGCAAGTTCGACGACCATGCCGGCGAGGCGCGCAAGATCAAGACGGTGTGGGGCAAGGGCTATCTGTTCAGCCGTTCCGAGTGGGAATGCTGAGCCGATGTTCAGAATCCTGTTCCGCCTCTATCTGGTGACGATCGTCTCGTTCAGCGCCGCGACCTACCTGATGCCGGACCTGGTGGTGATGGCCTTCCGGGACCGTTTCATCACTTACAACCTCGACTTTTCCCGGGGCCTGCAGTCGCTGATCACCAAGCAGTTCCGCGCCGCGCCGCCGGAGCAATGGCCGACGGTGGCGGCGGCGATGGACAAGGACTTCCAGCCGTTGCACATCGTCCTGGCGCGCATCGACGACGCGGATTTCACCCCGCCCGAGCGCGAGCGCCTGTTGCGCGGCGAGAACGTGGTGCGCATCGGCGACTGGGGCTGGCGCACCCTGGCGGTGACGCCGCTCAATGACGAGATGGCGGTGCGGATGGTGGTGCCGCCGGATCCGATGGACGTCAACCTGCTGTACTGGAGCATCAACGTGCTGATCGGCGCGACGATGCTGGCGTGCCTGCTGCTGTGGCTGCGTCCGCACTGGCGCGACCTGGAGCGCCTCAAGGGCACCGCCGAGCGCTTCGGCAAGGGCCATCTGAGCGAGCGCACGCAGATTGCCCAAAGCTCGAACATCGGCAGCCTGGCCCATGTGTTCGACACCATGGCCAGCGACATCGAGAACCTGCTCAACCAGCAGCGCGACCTGCTCAACGCGGTGTCCCACGAATTGCGCACGCCGCTGACCCGCCTGGACTTCGGCCTGGCGCTGGCGCTGTCCGATGACCTGCCGGCGGCCAGCCGCGAGCGTCTGCAAGGGCTGGTCGCGCATATCCGCGAACTGGATGACCTGGTGCTGGAGCTGCTGTCCTACAGCCGCCTGCAGAACCCGGGGAAACTGCCGGAACAGGTCGAGGTGTCGCTGGACGAGTTCATCGACAGCATTCTGGGCAGCGTCGATGACGAGCAGGAATCCTCGGAAGTCGTCATCGATGTGCTGCTGCACGGTCAGCTTGAGCGGTTCTCCCTGGATCCGCGGCTGACCGCCAGGGCCTTGCAGAACCTGCTGCGCAATGCCATGCGCTACTGCGAGAAGCGCATTCAGGTCGGCGTGCAGGTGTGCCCGAAGGGGTGCGAGATCTGGGTGGACGACGACGGCATCGGCATTCCGGACGACGAGCGCGAGCGGATCTTCGAGCCGTTCTACCGGCTCGACCGCAGCCGCGACCGGGCCACGGGCGGTTTCGGGCTGGGGCTGGCGATCAGCCGCCGGGCCCTGGAAGCCCAGGGCGGCACGCTGACCGTGGAGAGCTCTCCGCTGGGCGGGGCGCGGTTCCGGCTGTGGTTGCCGACCCCGGCCTGATCCTGTGGCGAGGGCACTTGCCATAGAGCCCCTGTGGCGAGGGAGCTTGCTCCCGCTGGGCTGCGCAGCAGACCCAAAAGCGGGGCCGCTCCGCGCCCCAGCGGGAGCAAGCTCCCTCGCCACAGGGGTTGCGGCTAAAGGATGTCTTTGGACTGGATCAGGCCGACGCCCGCCACCTGCATCCGCTCGACCGCTGCGGCCAGCGAGCCGTTCAGGTCGATCGCCCGGCACGCGTCCAGCACCACGAACGCATTGAACCCCGCCGCCCGCGCATCCAGCGCGGTGAACATCACGCAGAAGTCCAGGGCCAGCCCGACCACGTAAACGGTGTCGACGCCGCGCTCCTTCAGGTAACCGGCCAGGCCCGTGACCGTGGCCCGGTCCGCCTCCAGAAACGCCGAATAGCTGTCGATGTCGGGGTTGCAGCCCTTGCGGATGATCAATTGCGTGTGGGGCAGGTCCAGGCCCGGGTGAAACTCGGCCCCCGGCGAGCCCTGCACGCAATGGTCCGGCCAGAGGGTCTGCTCGCCGTACGGCAGGTGGATCACATCGTAAGGCCCGTGGCCGGGATGGCTTGAGGCAAACGAGGCGTGGCCGGCCGGGTGCCAGTCCTGGGCGGCGATGACTTGCTTGAAACGGGTGCCGAGGCGGTTGACCAGCGGGACGATCAGGTCGCCTTCGGGCACCGGCAACCGGCCACCGGGAATGAAGTCGTTCTGGACGTCGATGACCAGCAATGCAGAGCGTGGTGAGATCGGCATAAACAGTGTTCCTCCCTGGATAATCACTTACCCAGCATAGCGGCCGCTTCGGTCAGGCGCCGAGCCGGTCCTTGAACATTTGCGCCAGCGTTTCCAGGTCGCCGGGCGGATTGTGGCCGATCAGCATCCACGCGTGCTCGCGTTCCGTCCAGTACACCACGTTCATCGTGTGGCGCCGCTCGTGGGCCAGGGGCCGGCTGCCGCTGTTGGCGCGGATGACGCACAGCGCCAGCGGGCCGTGGACGGCGTCCAGCCAGGTCAGCTGGGCGATGGGCATGCCGTCGTATTCGAGCAGTTGCGCGCGCTTGAGCTCGGCGCCGGGCAGTTTCAGCTGCGCGGCGGTCAGGCTCAGGCCCAGCCGCGCATCGACGGTGCGCAACTGGGCGCGCTGGGAGGCTTCGTCGGTGGGCAGGTGTTCGAGGGTCTGCGGCACGTACAGCGCCATGTAGTCGCCGACCATCGCCCGCCAATTGTGCGGCTGCCGCGCCTGCCAGCCGAGGAACAGGCGGTCGGCCGCCACGCCGCCCAGCGCCAGGGCGGCCGCGGCGGCACCGATGAACCAGCGCCGGCTGATGCCGGGGCGGGCCGGGGAGGGGGCGGCGTCCAGCCTGGCTTGCAGGCGATCCAGCGGGGCCTGACGGGCCAGTTCGTCGTAGGCGTCCCGAAACGGCAGGTTGCTGCGGGCCAGCCATTGCACGCGCAGGCTCAGCAGCGGGTCGTCGGTGATGGCGGTGTCCAGCAGGTCGCGTTGTTCGCGGTCGATCTCATCGTCCAGGTACGCCACCAGTTGTTCGTCCGAAGGCGTGTTCATTGCCGGTCTCCTGCGGGGGTGTTCGGCACCGCTTGCAGCGGCGGGTACTCGGCCAGTTTCAGGCGTGCGGTGGCCAGGCGGCTCATGACCGTGCCGATGGGCACCTGCAGGATCTCGGCGACCTCGCGGTAGGACAGCCCTTCGACATAGGCCAGGTAGACGGTCACCCGCTGGGTTTCCGGCAGGGCATCGACCCGGCGGATCACCTGCGCGGCCATCACGTGGGTCTGGGCGGCGTATTCGCCGTCGAACGCCAGCTGACCGTCGGCGTCCGAGGTGCCCTGGCCCTGGCGCACCCGGCGGGCGCGCACTTCATTGAGCCAGATCGAATGCAGGATGCTCAGCAGCCAGCGGTCCATGCGCGTGCCGGCCACGTATTGGCCGGAACGCTCCAGGGCACGCACGCAGGTGGCCTGCACCAGATCCTCGGCCACGTGGCGGTTGCGCGACAGCAGCAGGCCATAGCGCCACAAGCGTGCCAGGTGTTGCCCCAGTTCGGCTCGGAATGCCTGTTCGCTGAAAATGATCGCCTCCGGGTGTCGTGTCAGGTTTTCGATGAATCGTTGATGGCTTCGGCCAGGTCCCGGTACTCCTCGCAGGCCGTGCCGCAGATCGCCTTGATCTGTTGCAGCTGCTCCTGCGCCAGGTCGATGCGGCCCTTCACCACGTAGGCTTCGCCCAGGTACTCGCGCACCTGCGCGTACTGCGGATCCAGCTTCACCGATTGCAGGTAGTAGCCGATGCCTTCGTCGGTGCGCCCCAGTTTGCGCGTGGCGTAGCCGCGATAGTTCAGGGCCTTGGCGGTGTTCGGCTGCCGGAGGGTGTCGAGCAGCGCCAAGGCCTCTTCATAGCGGCCGGCCTTGGCCAGCCGGTAGGCGTAGTCGGTGCGGTCGGCGTCCGGCAGCAGGTGGCTGGTCTGCATGACGCATTTCTGCGACTTGCTGTCGTACACCTGGCCTTTGGGACAGTTCGGCGCCTTGACCGGCTCGTCTTCGTCGCCGTGGGCGAAGGCGAGGGGACTGGCCAGAACGGCGGCCATCAGCAACGGGGCGGCGAACATAACGGAACGGATAGTCATGGGCAAGGCTCCACTGTGGGTCACGTTTCACTTTGAACACCCCAGGGTGAATTTTTATTCATCGCTTTGTCAGGGTTCGTTCAAGGTAAGCCCAATTCCGGACGCTATGCTCGTCGGCGTCCGTCGTCTTTTTGGAGTGCGCCATGAAAGATCAGGTCCATCACTCAGCCACCGCCGGCTACAAGAGCGCCGCCGACCTTTATGTCAAAGGCCGTCCGGATTATCCGCCCCAAGTGGGGGACTGGCTGAGCGTCACGCTCGGGCTCGACGGCCACAAGACGGTGATCGACCTCGGCGCCGGCACCGGCAAGTTCACCGGCCGGCTGCTGGCGACCGGCGCCCAGGTGATCGCCGTGGAACCGGTGGCGCAGATGCTCGACCGGCTCGCCGTCACCTGGCCCAAGGCCTTGGCGGTCAGCGGCACGGCGACCGACCTGCCGTTGCCGGACGCCTCGGTGGACGCGGTGGTCTGCGCCCAGGCGTTCCACTGGTTCGCCACGGCCGAGGCGCTGGACGAAATCGCCCGGGTGCTCAAGCCCGGCGGCCGGCTCGGGCTGATCTGGAACCTGCGCGACACGCAAGTGAGTTGGGTGCCGAAGCTCGACGCCATCGTCAACGCGCTGGAGGGCGACACCCCGCGCTACTACACCGGCGCCTGGCGCCAGGCGTTTCCGCATCCGGCGTTCGGGCCGTTGCAGGTGCAGCGCTTTCACCACGGCCATACCGGCTCGCCGGAGGACGTGATCTTCAACCGGGTGCGCTCCACCAGCTTTATCGCCGCGCTGCCGGCGGCGCAGCGGGCGAAGGTCGATGAGCGGATCCGCGCGCTGATCCTCTCCGAGCCCGAGCTGCGGGGCCGGGATGTGGTGACGGTGCCTTATGAGACGGCGGCGTTTGTGGCGGTGAGGCGCAGTTGACCCTGTAGGAGCCAGCCCGCCGGCGATGGCGTCAGCCCAGCCTCCACAGGGCGCAACCCTGCGGCGCTCTCACTGATCTCATCGCCAGCAGGCTGGCTCCCGCAGGGTTCGGGGCGAGGCCGGGCCAGTCCCGCTTTTGGCCGAACCGCTGCCTTACTGCAGGTCAAGGTGCCTTGTTATAGTGCGGGCCTCATTCAATGCCCGGTAAAGGATTTCTGCCATGACCCAATACACCGCCTTCAGCGTCGAACTGGCCGACAACGTCGCCCATGTGCAGATCAACCGCCCGGAGAAGATCAACTCGATGAACGCCGCGTTCTGGAGCGAGATCGTCGAGGTGTTCCAGTGGATCGACGACACCGACGAAGTGCGGGCGGTGGTGCTCAGCGGCGCCGGCAAGCATTTCTCCTCCGGCATCGACCTGATGATGCTGGCCGGCGTGGCCAACGAACTGGGCAAGGACGTCGGCCGCAACGCGCGCCTGCTGCGGCGCAAGATCCTCACCCTGCAAGCCTCGTTCAATGCCGTGGACAACTGCCGCAAACCGGTGCTGGCGGCGATCCAGGGTTACTGCCTGGGCGGCGCCATCGACCTGATCGCCGCATGCGACATGCGCTACGCCGCCGAGGACGCGCAATTCTCGATCAAGGAAATCGACATCGGCATGGCCGCCGACGTCGGCACCCTGCAACGGTTGCCACGGATCGTCGGCGACGGCATGCTGCGTGAGCTGGCCTACACCGGCCGTACCTTCGGCGCCGAAGAGGCGCGCAGCATCGGCCTGGTCAACCGCGTCTACGGCGACAAGGACAGCCTGATCGAGGGCGTGATGGACATCGCCCGCGACATCGCCGCCAAGTCGCCGATCGCGGTCGCCGGCACCAAGGCCATGATCAGCTACATGCGCGACCATGGCATCGACGACGGCCTCGAGTACGTTGCCACCTGGAACGCCGCCATGCTGCAATCCACCGACTTGCGCGTGGCCATGGCCGCCCACATGAGCAAACAGAAACCCGAATTTCTGGATTGAGAAACCATGACATCTCGCTGGACCACTGCAGTACTGGACACCGACCAACCCGGCGGCTGGGCCGTGGCGCGCAGCCCCGAAGGCTTCCTGTTCGACGACAACGGCGCGCTGTTCCCCCGGGAATGGCTCAAGCGCCAGGACCTGTCGGTGCTGGCCGAACACGGCATCGGCCACCTCGACGGCGAGCCGGTGTACCTGCTGGAACTGCGCAGCCACAGCGAGGTGCCGGGCTGCGGCTGGAAAGGCCTGCGGGCGTTCATGCTCGACGGTGACCACACCGTCTACAAGGTGCTGGGCTATGCGGCGCAGATCGGCACCTGGGCCCGCGAGCACCGGTTCTGCGGCAACTGCGGTCAGGCCATGACCCAGGTGCCGCGGGAGCGGGCGATGTACTGCCAGCCCTGCGACCTGCGCAGCTATCCGCGCATTTCGCCGAGCATGATCGTGTTGGTGACCCGGGGCGATGAAGTGCTGCTGGCGCGCTCGCCGCGTTTCGTCGCCGGGGTCTACAGCACGCTGGCCGGGTTCGCCGAGCCGGGGGAGTCGGCCGAGGATTGCCTGATTCGCGAAGTGCGTGAGGAAGTCAGCATCGAAGTGAAGAACATTCAGTACATGGGCAGCCAGTGCTGGCCGTTTCCGCATTCGATGATGCTGGGTTTTCATGCCGAATATGCCGGCGGCGAGATTGTCTGCCAGGAAGACGAAATCGAAGACGCCCAGTGGTTCAACGTGCACGATCTGCCGCCGTTGCCGGCGTCGAAATCGATTGCACGTTATCTGATCGACGTCTACGTGGCCCGTCGCTTAGGCCACGCTGAACCAGTGCTGCCAGGCTAGCCGCACGGTCAGCCCCAGCACCACGGTGATGAACACCGGCCGGATGAATTTGGCGCCGCCGCTGATCGCGGTGCGCGCCCCGAAGAACGCGCCGACCATCACCGACAGGCCCATGCACAGGCCGATGATCCAGTCCACCTGCCCGGAGAACACGAACACCGCCAGCGCCGCGACGTTGCTGACAAAGTTCATGCTGCGCGCCACGCCGCTGGCCTTGACCAGGTCGATGGGGTAGAGCAGCAGGCTGCTCACCGTCCAGAACGCGCCGGTGCCGGGGCCGGCCACGCCGTCGTAGAAGCCCAGGCTGAAGCCTTGCGGCCCTTGCCAGGTCTTCTTGATCGGTGCGTCGCTGTCCAGCGGCGCTTTCGGCGTGCCGCCGAACAGCAGGTACAGGCCGCAGGCGAACACGATCACCGGCAGCATCTTGTTCAGCCATTCCGCCGGCAGATAGTGGGCGACGATGGCGCCGGTCAGCGCGCCGACCAGGGTGCCGACGATCGCGTGCATCCACTGCCTTGGGTGGAACAGCTTGCGCCGGTAGAAGGTGAAGCTGGCGGTGGCGGAGCCGAAGGTCGAGCTCAGCTTGTTGGTGCCCAGCACTAGGTGCGGCGGCAGGCCGGCGGTGAGCAGGGCCGGGGTGGTCAACAGGCCGCCGCCGCCGGCGATGGCGTCGATGAAACCGGCAATGAACGCGACGAGGGCCAGGATGGCCAGGGTGGTGAGGTCAACGCTGAGATCGAAAGGCATGGAATCGGCTTATTCGGCAGGGCGCAGACGGGCTGCGGGGACGGGCGGCCATGTTACTCATTTCTGGATGTTGCGGCGACCCGTCTGACGCTATCGCGGGCAAGCCCGCTCCCACAGTGATCTGCGGCGACCACCGATTCCGAACACCCCCCGGCCCCTTGTGGGAGCCAGCCTGCTGGCGATGGCGGTGGATCAGCCTCCATAAATGTCGGCAATGCCGGCGCCATCGCTTGCAGGCAAGCTCCTACAGTTTTGCGGTTTAGGCGCCGCGCCGTTGCGCCAGGCTGCGTTCCAGCCGGGCAATGCCCTCTTCGAGCATCGAACGCGGGCAGCCGAAGTTCAGGCGCACGAACTGTTGGCTGTGGTCGCCGAAGTCCGAACCGGCGCTCAGGCCGACCTTGGCGTGTTCGAGGAAAAACCGCTGCGGGTCGCCCAGGTCCAGCGCCGAACAGTCGAGCCAGGCCAGGTAAGTGCCCTGGGGCACGTTGATCGACACGCCCGGCAGACGGCTGCGCACCGCCTCGACCAGGTAATCGCGGTTGGCCTGCAGGTACTGTTTCAGCGCCTTGAGCCACGGCCCGGCCTCGCTGTAGGCCACGCGGGTGGCTTCCATGCCCAGCGGGTTGACGCTGTCGACCATGCCGCAGCGGGCGTGGTTGACCCGCTCGCGCAGGGCGGCGTCCTGGATGATCATGAACGAGGTCTTCAGCCCGGCGATGTTGTAGGCCTTGCTCGCCGACATCAGGGTGATGGTGCGTTTGGCGATGTCGGCGCCGAGGGAGGCGGTCGGAATGTGCACGCGGCCGTCGTAGCACAGCTCGGCGTGGATCTCGTCGGAGATGATCCAGGCGTCCTGCTGCACGCAGAGGTCGGCCACCGCTTGCAGCTCTTCACGGCCGAACACCTTGCCGATCGGGTTGTGCGGGTTGCTCAGCAGCAGCGCGCCGCCGCCTTCGAGGGACTGGCGCAAGGCGTCCAGCGGGGTGGCGTAGGTGCCGTCGTCCTGTTCGATGAAATCCAGTTCGACCTTGTTCAGGCCCCAATGCCCCGGTGCGTGGCGCAGCGGCGGGTAGTTCGGGGTCTGCACCACGACGTTCTGCTGCGGCTGCACCAGCGCCTTGAGCGCCATGTTGAAACCCGATTCCACCCCCGGCAGGAACACCAGCTCCTGGGGCTGCACGCGCCAGGCGTACTTGGCCCACAGGTCGGCGACGATGGCCTGGCGCAGGTTGTCCTGGGCCACGCTGTAGCCCACCAGCGGGTGCAGCAGGCGCTGTTGCAGCGCTTCGATGACCACCGGCGGCGCGGCGAAATCCATGTCAGCGACCCACATCGGCAGCACGTCGGCCGCATAGCGGCTCCACTTGGTGCTGCCGGTGTCGTGGCGGTCGAATACCTGATCAAAATCGAAAGTCATGCGGGGTCTCGTGAAGGCGGGGTCGTTGATGGGCGCCATGATAAGCCACTGCCTGCCCTTGCGCGACCGGGCGGTCATTGCGCTGCGTCAGGCAGGCCGCCATCGCCAGCAGGCTGGCTCCCACAAAGGTATCGGCGGATGACCGCGTGCTTCGGGTTGCACACACATTCCCCTGTGGGAGCCAGCCTGCTGGCGATG
>NZ_JBIVHR010000083.1:0-26168 GCF_044749305.1 Pseudomonas sp. NPDC089534
ACGACCTTGCCAAGGTCGGGGTCGCGAGTTCGAGTCTCGTTTCCCGCTCCAATTTCACAAAAACGCCGCTCAGAGATGAGCGGCGTTTTTGTTTGTCCAGAATTTGTCTGGTCTGTGGGCGCGAGCCTGCCCGCGATAGCGGTGTGTCGGCCAATGCAGCAAGAGTCGGGCCCGCCGCTCGGGCAGGCCCTTGTGTCGCCTCAAAGCTTCGGCAGCTGCCCGATGCGCCCCATCATTTCCGTCACGATCTGCAGATCCAGCAAGAACTGGTCAGTCGTCTTGAACTCGCCGTCGGTGTGGCCGGTGTACTTCACTTCTGGCCGGGCCAGGCCGAACTGCACGCCGTTCGGCAGCTCATGCACCGAAGTGGCGCCGGCCGAAGTGCCGAATTCGTGCTTCATGCCCAGGTTTTCGCTGGCCACGGCCAGCAGGGCCTTGACCCACTCGCCCTCGGGGTTGCGGTACATCGGTTCGGCGACTGAGTAGTCGAAGTTGACCGCGACCTTGTTCTTCTTGCTCCAGGCCGCCAGCTTGTCGGCGATTTCCGTCTTCAGCACCTCCGGCGTCTTGCCTTTCGGCACCCGCAGGTTCACCGCCAGCTTGAAGTCCTTCTCATCCTTCCCGACATAAGTCAGGGAGGTGGTCAGCGGACCCATGAACGTATCCGAGAACCCCACCCCCAGCTTGTTGCCCTTGTAGTCCAGGCCCCAGTTGTCGGCGGCGTAACGGGCCGCATCGGTGTAGGCGTTGCGCTTGAGCGCAACCTTGCCGTCGAGGCCGTGGATGAAGTCGAGTGCCCGGGCCACCGGGTTCACCCCGGATTCAGGCTCGGAGGAGTGGGCGGAAACGCCGGTGACCGTAAGCTTGACGTCCTCGTCTTCGACCTTGGCGCTGACCTGGAAGTCGCCGCCATGGCGCTTGGCGTATTCGTCGCCGGCCTTCTGCAGGCTGGCCGCCAGCTCGGCGGGCTTGTCGGTCACCAGCGTGACGGCCGAAACCGACGGAATCTGGTTGGTCGCCAGGCCGCCGGTCATCGAAACGATTTCGGCGCCCTTGCCCTCGGCCTTGCGCAGGGGGAAGTGAGCCATCACGGTGCCGTAGCCCTTTTCGGCGATCACCACCGGGTAGCCGCCGTCCAGCGCCAGGTTGTACTCCGGCGTCGGGTTGCGCTCGAAGTAATAGGGGATCGCTTCGCCGGTGGTCTCTTCGGTGGTGTCCACCAGCAGCTTGAAGTTGCGCGCCAGCGGCAGCTTCTCTTCCTTGATGACCTTCATCGCATACAGCGTCACCACGATACCGTTCTTGTCGTCCTCGGTGCCGCGCCCGTACATGCGGTCGCCGATCACGGTGACCTTGAACGGGTCGAGGCGGGTGCCGTCCTGCAGCACCCAGTTCTCCGGCGTCACCGGCACCACGTCGGCGTGGGCGTGGATGCCCACCACTTCCTTGCCGCTGCCTTCCAGGGAAATTTCGTAAACGCGGTTGTCGATGTTGCGAAAGTTCAGGTTGAAGGCCTGGGCAAGGTCTTTGATCTTGTCGGCGATCCTGATGAATTCAGGGTTTTCGTGCTGGGCGACGCCGTCCTTGCGGAAGGTCGGGATCTCCACCAGTTCGCGCAGGGTCTCTTGGGCCGCCTTGCCGTACTTGATCCGGGTATAGAGGCCGAGCAGGCGATGGATTTCGTTCTGTTGTTCGGCGGTCAGTGTCTTGTCGTCGAGGAACGCCTTGATGGCCGGGCCGAAGTCCGCGGTCTTGCCCAGGTCGCCCTTGGCCAGGCTGCCGAGGAACTGCCGGAAGTCGTTGGCCGGTGTTTCGCTGAAGGTCTTGATGATGGCCGCGCTCTGCTGCGGCGTGACGTTGGCGGCGGCGGGCAGGGCGAGCGACGAAAGACCGGCCAGGATCAGGGTCGAAGCGGCCAGTTGCTTGAATGAAAGGTCCATTGCTGGGGGCATTCCTTTGCAGGAGGTGAGTGGGAAATGTCTGATCGATCAGACAGAAACTTTTCCAAACTAACACCGCCATGACGCGATAGGGGAGCCCCCGAAACGGGATCTGTCGCACAGAACCGCAAATTCGGCGCAGAAACGAAAAAGGCCCGGCCCAGACGCATGGGACGAGCCTTTTCGTTTGTCTTAACGTTCTACATCGACAGCACCAGCCGCCCGGCAAACAGGATCAGGATCACGCCCATGCTGCGTTCGAACCAGTGGCCCAGGCGCATGAACAGCAGGCGTACCCGGCTGCTGGAGAAGAACAGCGCGACGGTCACGAACCATAGCGCGTTCACGCTGCACATCCACAGACCGTACAGGGCCTGTATTTCCAGCGGGGTGGTGGCGCTGATGACAGTGGTGAAGATCGCCAGGAAAAACAGGGTGGCCTTGGGGTTGGTGGCGTTGGTCAGGAACCCGGTGGTGAAGGCCTTGAACAACGACTGCCCCTCAGGCGTTTCGGTCGTTGGCTTGTCTCCTTCCAGGGCCGACTTGGGCTGACTGCGGATCAGGCTGATGCCGAGGTAGAAGATGTAGGCGCCGCCCACCACCTTGGCCACCGTCAGCAGCCACGGTGTGGCGTGCATGAGCGCGCCGACGCCCAGCAGGGTGTACAGGACATGCACGGAAATCCCCGCGCCGATGCCCAGGGCCGTGCAGATGCCGACCAGCCGGCCGAAGCGCACGCTTTGGCGGATGGTGACGGCGAAGTCAGGGCCGGGGGCGACCACGGCCAGAAAATGGATGGTGGCCAGAGGGATGAATTCGCCCAGATAGTTCGATGACATTTCAGCTCCAGAAAGTCAGGGGTGAAGCATTGCCGCGATAGCCGACAAAGAAGGAAAGGCTCAGGCGCGGATCCGTCACGCCGGGGGTCACCGAGTGCATGCGCCGTGAATTGAACATGATGAAATCGCCGGGCTGCGGCCGTACCTCCAGCGCTGGCGGGCCAAGTAGTTCAGGGTCGATGCCGTAGCTGTCGCCGCGCATCTCGTCGAAGCGGTCGGGCGAGATGTCGTCGTTCCACATCTGCAGCGCGCCGCCTTCGGTCGGCATGTTCAGGTACACGTTGCAGGCGAACTGCGCTTCCAGGCTTCTGGCCTGGAAGCTGTCCGGCGCGTCCTTGGCGAAAATGTCGTGGTGGGCCAGGAAACACACGCCGGGCTTCACCACGCGCGACAGGCCGACGTACATCTTGCGGCCGTAGAGGTTTTCCAGATGGGCCCCGGCGGGCCAGGATTCGTCGAGCATGCAGCGCAAGGTGTCGACCGGCGAAGAGTAGGGCGCGCACCGGTTGCGCAACTCAGCGATGTTGCTGGTGGCGCGCTCGAAGTAGTCCTCGATCAGCAGCGGCTGGTTTTCCGCCTCGTAGAACGCCATGCCGATGCGCCCGATGCTGGGGGCGTTGATGTAGCCCTCGAAGCCGGGAGCCAGGATCTTGTCGCCAATCTGGATCGCCAGCGTCTCGGGCAGAAAGCCTTTGACGCGGATGGCGAGGACTTCTTCGTTGGCCAGTTTTTTTATGCACGTCTCATCGAGACGCTCGACGTCAAGCATCATGTTGTCAGGTCCATCTATCGAATAGTCAACGGAACCGGCGAATGCGGTTCCCCGGCGCCGGACGCTGCGCAAGTCAGCGTCCGAAATGCTCAATCCACTCTGTAGTGGACGGATAGCGTGCCCTTCTTCTGCGAAAGGGACGCGATCGTGACTGTGCCCAGATCCTTCAGGCTACGTACATGGGTGCCGCCGCAGCCATAGGCCGGCAACGCACCGAAACCGATTTCCCGTGCGCCTTCGCGCAGGGAGGTCAAGCGGGGCAGGTCGTGCTCGATCCATTGCCCGATGCCGTACTGAACGGTCTGCGCGTCGACTTCCTGCGCCGCGTCCCCCGGCTTGAACTGCACCCGGCCTTCGTCCGGCCAGTGATGGGCCTTGATCGGCGTCCAGCCCAGGGCCTGCACGAAATGGCCGATCAGGTGGCCGGCCGAATGCATGCGGGTGTTGAAGTGACGGCGTTGCTCGTCGACCCTGATCTGCACCATGCCCGGTGCAACCGGCCGGTCGACGTAATGGACGATCCGCTCCGGCTCCTGCATCACCCGTGACACGCGGCTTTCGCCGATCCATCCGGTATCGCAGGGCTGGCCGCCGCCTTGCGGGTGGAACAGGGTCGCGCGCAGCACCACGGCGAATTCGTTTTCGTGGGGCGTGCAGTCGAGGACTTCCACATTGGCCTTGAGGTCATCACTATGGAAAAAGAGGCGGAGCGTCATATTCCATGCCCTTATTAAAGTTTCTTTTTTAATTATATGAATCGTGCAATAACGTGATAATCCGTTCAAAGATCAAAGGACTGTTGCGCTGTGAGCATAAATCTACCGCTGCCGTTGCTGGGTGAAATGGCGATCTTCGTCAAGGTCGTGGAGACCGGCAGTTTCTCCGAGGCGGCCCGTCAGCTGGGCACTTCGCCGTCGGCGGTCAGCCGCAGCATCTCCCGCCTGGAGAAGGCGCTGGCCACGCGGCTGCTGCAGCGCACCACACGCAAGCTGCGCTTGAGCGACGGGGGGGAAGAGGTGTTCAAGCGTTGCCGGGAGATGGTCAGCGCCGCCAGGTCGGTGATGGAAATCAGCGGCCAGTACACCCACGAGGCCGAAGGGCTGGTGCGGGTCAGCGTGCCGAAGGCGGTGGGGCGTTTCGTGATTCATCCTCATATGCCGGAGTTCTTGCGCCGCTACCCCAAGGTCGATGTGGAGCTGCTGCTGGAGGACCGGCAGGTGGATCTGATCGACGACCATGTCGACCTGGCGATCCGCATCACCGACCGCCCTCCGGCCGGATTGGTCGGGCGTCAGTTGCTGACCATCGACCATCTGCTCTGCGCCACGCCGCAGTATCTGGCCGAGCGGGGCACGCCGACCCACCCCCACGATCTGCTCAACCACAGTTGCATTTATCTGGGCGAAACCCCGAGCGATGCCCGCTGGAAATTCAAGAAGGGCAGCAAGTCAGTGACCGTCGGCGTCCGTGGCCGTTATGCCGCCAATCACACCGGCGTGCGGCTGGGGGCGGTGCTGCAGCACATCGGGATCGGCAGCTTGCCGTATTTCACCGCCCGCTATGCGCTGGAGCAGGGCCTGGTCGTGCAGGTCCTGCCGGACTGGACGTTCCTGGCCTCCTACCATGGCGGGTTATGGCTGCTGCATTCGCCGACGCGGTATCTGCCGCCCAAGCTGCGGGTGTTCATCGACTACTTGGTGGAATGCCTGGAAAAGGAACCGACGTTGAGCAAACCGGGTAAGCCGGGCAGCGCCAACAAGGTGATGGCTGCGTATGAACTGCCGGAAAGCGACGGCTTGATGTAGCCACAGAGCAAAGAAAAGGCCCGCACGGACAACCGTGCGGGCCTTTTCTTTTGGCTTGGGCGATCAGTGCCGGGTGTCTTGATCCGGCATCGCCAGCAGTTGTTTCTCCTGGTTCCAGTCGAACGGCTCGTCGTTCTGTTCGGCCTCGTAGCGACGTTCCTCCAGCGCCTGGTACAGGTCGATCTCTTCATCGGCCAGGTAGTGCAGGCAATCGCCGCCGAAGTACCACAGTAGATCCCGCGGGATCAGGTGGGCGATCTGCGGGTAGCGGCTGATGATCTGGCACAGGATGTCCTGGCCCAGGTACTGGCTCTCGATCGGATCGACCGGCAGTTGGGCGCGAAGCTCGTCGAAGCGCTCCAGGAACAGGGCATGGCTCTCTTCAGGCACTTGATCGGCTTCGCCCACGGCGACCAGGATGGTGCGCAGGTGGTCGAGCAAAACCAGATGATCGGCAACGATGTTGGACACGGTATAAGTCCTCAAGAGCAAAACGGGCGCGGAGTATAAAGCCACCGCGCCCCTTTTTCACGGCCAAAGCGCCGCATGGCCCGAAGGCTCAGCGGACTTTGCCTTCGGCCGGCGTCAGTTGCGCCTTGTCGAAGTCATCGACATCGATCACCTTGCGGCGCGCCGCTTCGGCGTTGCGCAGGGTCTGGGCCTCCATCGCCTGCAGCACGCCGGCCTCCAGTGCCGCATCGATGACGGGTTCTCCGGCGACCGGCTTGACCTGCCCGCTCTTCAACGCCGTGTGCAGTTTCTTGTGCAGCGGTTGCGCGGCGTTCAACAGGTCGCAGGCGTGTTGCAAGGCGCCCACCGGATCCTCGGCCGACTGCGGGCGATAGCAGCCGCCCAGCAGTTCCTCCAATGCCGGATCCCCTTTGGCGCGGCCGATGACGGCCGCCACTTCGGCACCGAGCCTGTCCGACGGTCCCTTGTGGCGTCGGCCGAACGGGAACACGACAAGGCGCAGCAGGCAGCCGAACACCCGGTTCGGGAAGTTGGTCAGCAACTCGTCCAGCGCCTTCTCCGATTGTCCGAGGCTTTCTTCCATGGCCCAGGTGAACAGCGGCTCCATGTAGTCCGGCGAATCGAGGTCGTGGTAGCGCTTGAGCGCCGCCGAGGCCAGATACAGATTGCTCAGCACATCGCCCAGCCGCGCCGACAACCGTTCGCGGCGCTTCAGTTCGCCGCCCAGCAGCATCATGCTCAGGTCCGCCAGCAGGGCAAATGCCGCCGCCTGCCGGTTGAGGGCGCGGAAATACCCTTGGCTGAGCCGGTTCCCCGGCGCCTTCTCGAAGTGGCCCAGCCCGAGGTTCAGCACCAGGGTGCTGGCGGCGTTGCCCACGGCGAAGCCGATGTGCCTGAGCAGCAGGCCATCGAACTCCTTCAGCGCCTGCGCCTTGTCCTCACGGCCGGCGAGGGCCATTTCCTTGAGCACGAACGGATGGCAGCGGATCGCGCCCTGGCCGAAGATCATCAGGTTGCGCGACAGGATGTTCGCGCCTTCCACGGTGATGAAGATCGGCGCACCGTTCCAGCTGCGCCCCAGGTAGTTGTTCGGGCCCATGATGATCGCCTTGCCGCCGTGCACGTCCATGGCGTGGCCGATGCATTCGCGGCCGCGTTCGGTGAGGTGGTACTTGAGGATCGCCGACAGCACCGAAGGCTTCTCGCCCAGGTCCACCGCGTTGGCGGTCAGCATCCGTGCGGCGTCCATCATCCAGGCGTTGCCGCCGATGCGTGCCATGGCCTCCTGAATGCCTTCGAAGGCCGACAGCGGCACGTTGAACTGCTCGCGGACCTGCGCGTACTGCCCGGTCACCAGGCTGGTGAACTTGGCCGCGCCGGTGCCGACCGCCGGCAACGAGATCGAACGCCCCACCGACAGGCAATTCATCAGCATCATCCAGCCTTTGCCGAGCATGTCCTGGCCGCCGATGAGGAAGTCCAGGGGGACGAACACGTCCGTGCCCGAGTTCGGGCCGTTCATGAACGCCGCGCCCAGCGGCAGGTGACGGCGGCCGATGCTCACGCCGGGGGTGTCGGTGGGGATCAGCGCCAGGCTGATGCCCAGGTCCTCCTGGTCGCCCAGCAGGTGGTCGGGGTCGTAGGCCTTGAAGGCGAGGCCGAGCAGGGTGGCCACCGGGCCGAGGGTGATGTAGCGCTTTTCCCAGTTCAGGCGCAGGCCGAGGGTTTCCTCGCCATTCCACTGGCCTTTGCAGATGATGCCGGTGTCGGGCATGGCGCCGGCGTCGGAGCCGGCGAGCGGGCCGGTGAGGGCGAAGCACGGAATGTCGTCGCCGCGGGCCAGGCGCGGCAGGTAGTGGTTGCGCTGCTCGTCGGTGCCGTAGTGCAGCAGCAGCTCGGCCGGGCCCAGTGAGTTGGGCACCATCACCGTGGAGGCGAGGTCGCCGCTGCGGGTGGCGAGCTTCATCGCCACCTGCGAGTGGGCGTAGGCCGAGAAGCCCTTGCCGCCGAACTCCTTCGGAATGATCAGGGCGAAGAAGCCGTGTTCCTTGATGTGCGCCCACGCCTCGGGCGGCAGGTCCATCGCCTGGCCGATCCGCCAGTCGCTGACCATGGCGCAGAGCGCTTCGGTGGGGCCGTCGATGAAGGCCTGTTCCTCTTCGGTCAGCTCGGCCTTGGGGTAGGACAGCAGCTTGTCCCAGTCCGGGCGTCCGCTGAACAGCTCGCCGTCCCACCAGACCGTGCCGGCGTCGATGGCGTCGCGTTCGGTCTGCGACATCGGCGGCAGGGTTTTCTGGAACCAGTCGAACAGCGGCGCGCTGAAGTGCCGGCGGCGCAGGTCGGGCAGCAGCAGCGGAGCGGCGACCAGCGCCAGCACGATCCACAGCACCAGCAGGAGCCCGCCGGGAGCCCGCCCGAAAATGCCCATGGCCAGCAGGTAGGCGGCGACGATGCCCAGCGCCGGCAGCGGTGCGGTCCGGCGATGGGCGAGATACGCCACGCCGACGATCAGAACCAGTATCCACAACAACAGCATATTGAGTCCTCCGTGAACCAGGGCAAAACGACCTCCCAGAGCTTAGACGGCATCCGCGAAAACGGACGGTCGGATCGGTCTGACTGAGCGCGTGGGAAGCCCCGGATGGCTTTCGTAAGTTCGGTGGGCAACAGCTGTGGGAAATCGTTCGTCAATCCCGCAGCTTTGCGTGCATGTTTGGCCGAAACGTCGTTATCTCTGCGTCCAGGCGCTCGCTAGACTCGGGATTCACCCAGGAGATAACCGTCATGCGCGAGTATTTGAGCCCCGGCCGCTTCATTGATAGCGACCACCCCGCGGTGGTGGAGTTCGCAGAACTGCACCGCGGCCCGGACCGCGATCCGCGCGCGCAGGCGGTCAGTCTCTATTACGCCGTGCGCGAGGCGGTGCGCTACAACCCCTATACCTTCAGCCGCGATCCGGACACCCTGCGCGGCAGTTATGCCCTGACTGCCGGCGAGAGCTATTGCGTGCCCAAGGCCACGCTGCTGGCCGGTTGCGCACGGCATTGCGGGATCGCCGCGCGCATCGGTCTGGCGGATGTGCGCAATCACTTGTCCACGCCGCGCCTGCTGGAACTGCTCAGGAGCGATGTGTTCGCCATGCACGGCTACACCGAGCTGTTCCTGGACGGCCGCTGGGTCAAGGCCACGCCGGCGTTCAACCAAGGGCTCTGCGAGCTGTTCAACGTCGCGCCGCTGGAGTTCGACGGGGTTCACGACAGCGTTTTCCATCCCTACAACCGTGACGGCGAGCAACTGATGGAGTATCTGGTCGATCACGGCCAGTTCGCCGATGTGCCGGACGACTTTTTCTTCGGGCACATCCGACAGTGCTACCCGCACCTGTTCGGCGAGGGACAACCGCCGTTGCTGGGGGACATGCAGGGCGACCTGACGTGTGATGCCAAGCGCGGCTGATCCGGCGTATGCTGCCCGCCCGTTCAATGGAAAGGAGGCGGTCATGCTGAAGATCTGGGGTCGCAAGAATTCGTCGAATGTCAGGAAGCCGCTGTGGGCCGCCGAGGAACTGGGCCTGGCCTACGAGGCGATCGATGCCGGCGGCGCGTTCGGCGTGGTCGATACGCCGCAGTACCGGGCCATGAACCCGAACGGCCGGGTGCCGGTGATCGAGGACGACGGCCTGGTGCTGTGGGAGTCCAACGCCATCGTCCGTTACCTGCTGGCCAGGCATGCGGCCGGCACCGCCTGGTATCCGGCCGATCCGCGCGCCCGCGCCGTCGCCGACAAGTGGATGGACTGGACGACCTCCAGTTTCGCCGGGCCGTTCCGCACCGTGTTCTGGGGTGTGCTGCGCACGCCGGCGGAGCAGCAGGACTGGCCGGCGATCCACGCCGCTGTCAAGGAATGCGAAGGGCTGCTGGCGATGGCCGATGAAGCCCTGAAGCAGCAGCCGTACTTATCCGGAAACGAAATCGGCATGGGCGACATTCCCCTGGGCAGCTTCATCTATGCCTGGTTCGAGATGCCCATCGAACGGGCGCCGCTGCCGCACCTGCAGGCCTGGTACGAGCGACTGAAGCAGCGTCCGGCGTACCGCAAGGCGGTCATGACCGCGTTGACTTAATACCTACTATCGACACACTTGACTGTACTTGTGCGGCGACGGCAAGCACCATGGCGCCCATGCGTCGCGGTTGTTTCCCTCGCCGCCGGCTTTTCCCCATTCCATCCTTTCCATCTTGGTGCGTAAATCCGATATGAGTTCCGCTCTGTCCATCCGGCAGCTAACCAAAACCTACGGCAACGGGTTCCAGGCCTTGAACGGTATCGATCTGGACGTCGCCGAGGGTGACTTCTTCGCCTTGCTCGGCCCCAACGGCGCCGGCAAGTCCACGACCATCGGCATCCTGTCGACCCTGGTGAACAAGACCAGCGGCACGGTCAACATTTTCGGCAATGACCTGGACAAGAACCCCGCCGCGCTCAAGCGTTCGATCGGCGTGGTGCCCCAGGAATTCAACTTCAACCAGTTCGAAAAGACCTTCGACATCGTCGTGACCCAGGCCGGCTACTACGGCATCCCCGCGCGGATCGCCAAGGAGCGCGCCGAGCAGTACCTGACCCAGCTCGGCCTGTGGGACAAGCGCGACGTGCCGTCGCGTTCGCTGTCCGGCGGCATGAAGCGCCGCCTGATGATCGCCCGCGCCCTGATCCATGAGCCGCGCCTGCTGATCCTCGACGAACCGACCGCCGGCGTCGACATCGAGCTGCGCCGCTCGATGTGGAGCTTCCTCACCGAGCTCAACCAGAAGGGCATCACGATCATCCTCACCACGCATTACCTGGAGGAGGCCGAGCAGCTGTGCCGCAACATCGGCATCATCGACCACGGCACCATCGTCGAGAACACCAGCATGCGTCAGTTGCTCGGGCAACTGCATGTGGAGACCTTCCTGCTCGACCTCAAGAACGGCCTGCAGGCTGCGCCGCAGCTGGCCGGCTATCCGTGCCGGCTGGTGGACGGGCATACCCTCGAGGTCCAGGTCGACAAATCCATGGGCATCACCGCGCTGTTCGGCCAACTGGCCCTGCAGAACATCGAAGTGCTGAGCCTGCGCAACAAAACCAATCGCCTCGAGGAGCTGTTCGTGTCCCTGGTCGAGAAAAACCTGTCGAAGGTGGCGGTATGAGTTCCGAACTGCGCCCCAACCTCGTCGCCCTCAATACGATCGTCTACCGCGAAGTCAAACGCTTCACCCGGATCTGGCCGCAGACCCTGCTGCCGCCGGCGATCACCATGGTCCTGTACTTCGTGATCTTCGGCAACCTGATCGGCCGGCAGATCGGCGACATGGGCGGCTTCACCTACATGGAGTACATCGTGCCGGGGCTGATCATGATGTCGGTGATCACCAACTCCTACGGCAACGTGGTGTCGAGCTTCTTCGGCAGCAAGTTCCAGCGCTCCATCGAGGAGCTGATGGTCTCGCCGGTGTCGCCGCACACGATCCTGGTCGGCTACACCCTGGGCGGCGTGCTGCGCGGGCTGATGGTGGGCATCATCGTGACCCTGCTGTCGCTGTTCTTCACCCGCCTGCAGGTGCATCACCTGGGCGTGACCGTGCTGGTGGTGGTGCTGACCGCGACGATCTTCTCGCTGCTGGGCTTCATCAACGCGGTGTTTGCGCGCAACTTCGACGACATCTCGATCATCCCGACCTTCGTGCTGACTCCGTTGACCTACCTGGGCGGCGTGTTCTATTCGATCAGCCTGCTGCCGCCGTTCTGGCAGACCGTATCGCTGGCCAACCCGGTGCTGCACATGGTCAATGCGTTCCGCTACGGGATCCTCGGCGTGTCGGACATCAGCATCGGCACCGCCATCACCTTCATGCTGGTGGCGACGGTGGTGCTGTACCTCGGGTGCGCGCGGTTGCTGGTGAGCGGGCGCGGGATGCGCACCTAAGGACCGGTTGCGGCCATCGCCGGCAGGAAACGGCTCCAATCCAGTGTGGGAGCCACCCTGCTGGCGATGGCAACAGACCACGCACCACAAAAGACGGCCTCCAATATGGAGGCCGTTCGCATTCATGGCATTCGGTTTTTCTTGCGCCTTGCCCATTGCCGGGCCACCCACCAGCGCCAATACGCCATCACCGCAAAGTAGGCGAGGGCGCCGAGCGCCAGCCCCGTCACCACCGACCCCAGCAGGAACGGCCTCCACAGGGTGGAGAGTTCGCCGCTGATCCATTCCCAGGTCAGTTCATCGGGCAACGTCCGGGCCGGAATGTCCATCAGCCACGCCCCGGCCTGATAGGTGCAGAAGAACACCGCCGGCATGGTGATCGGGTTGGTCAGCCAGACCAGGCTGACGGCGATCGGCATGTTGCCGCGCACCGTGATCGCCAGCACGGCCGCCACCAGCATCTGCGCCGGGATCGGCAGGAACGCGGCGAACAGGCCGACCGCCATGGCGCGGGCCACCGAGTGGCGGTTGAGGTGCCAGAGGTTGGGGTCATGCAGCAGCGTGCCGAGAAAGCGTAAGGATTTGTGTTCCCTGATGCTCGTCGGGTCGGGCATGTAACGTTTGAATAAGCGCCGGGGCATAAGGCTTCTCGGTCGGTCAAGGCGGCAAGTATGTCTGGATTCTAGAAGCGGCCCATTCAGACTTTGTGACAATTGTTGACGACGCCCCGGGCCCGGATCCGCTATGCCTGAAGTCGGGACTCTCAAGGACGGGCGTATGCGCACAGGGATGATGGCGCTGGCGGCCGGTCTGCTGGCCCCGGTTTTTTTGCCGGTCTTGCCGCCGGTCGGGCTTTTGTGGGGATTGCCGGTGGCGGTGCTGATGCTGCTGCCGTTTCGCAGCCACCCTTTGGCGTTTCTGCTGTTCGGTTTCATGTGGACGGGCCTCGGCGCCCATTGGGCGTTGGACGACCGCCTGCCGCCGTCGCTGGATGGCGAGACCCGCTGGGTCGAGGGGCGGGTGACCGGTCTGCCGCAGAACGGCGGGGGTGTGGTGCGGTTCGAACTGGCCGATGCCCGTTCGCGCCATGAAAGGCTGCCGGCGAAGATGCGCCTGGCCTGGTACGCAGGGCCGCCGGTCAACAGCGGCGAGCGCTGGCGGCTGGCGGTGAAGCTCAAGCGTCCGTCCGGCCTGCTCAATCCCGATGCCTTCGATTTTGAGGCCTGGTCGCTGGCGCAGCGCATCGGGGCGAGCGGCACGGTGAAGGACGGCCAGCGGTTGTCGGCGGCGCAGTGGGCCTGGCGTGACGGCATCCGCCAGCGCCTGCTCGGCGTGGACGCGCAGGGCCGCAATGCCGCCCTGGCCGCACTGGTGCTGGGGGACGGCTCGGGACTGGGGCGAGAGGACTGGCAGATCCTGCAGGACACCGGCACCGTGCACCTGCTGGTGATTTCCGGTCAGCACATCGGCCTGTTGGCGGCGGTTGCGTATGCGCTGGTCGCCGGCCTGGCGCGGTGGGGCTTGTGGCCGGCCCGGTGGCCGTGGTTGCCGTGGGCCTGCGGCCTGGCGTTCGCGACGGCACTGGGGTATGGCCTGCTGGCCGGGTTCGACGTGCCGGTGCGGCGCGCCTGCGTGATGGTCGCGCTGGTGCTGCTGTGGCGTCTGCGCTTTCGGCATCTGGGGCTGTGGTGGCCGTTGCTGCTGGCGTTCGACGCCGTCTTGCTGATGGAGCCGCTGGCCAGCCTGCGACCGGGGTTCTGGCTGTCGTTCGCGGCGGTGGCGGTGCTGATCTTCACCTTCGGCGGCCGCCTGGGGCCGTGGCGCTGGTGGCAGACCTGGACGCGGGCGCAATGGCTGATTGCGGTCGGCCTGTTCCCGGTGCTGCTGGCGCTGAGCCTGCCGGTCAGCCTGAGCGGGCCGCTGGCCAACCTGCTGGCGGTGCCCTGGGTCAGTTTTGCGGTGTTGCCGCCGGCCTTGCTCGGCACGTTGCTGCTGCCGGTTCCCCCTGTGGGAGAAGCGTTGTTGTGGCTGGCCGGCGGACTGGTCGAGGGACTGTTCCAGGGGTTGGCGCTGATTGCCGCGCACTGGCCGGCCTGGGTGCCCGCCTCCGTTGCAGGCTGGATCCTGGTGCCGGGCTGCCTGGGGGCCGTTCTGCTGCTGTTGCCCAAGGGTGTGCCGATGCGCCCGTTGGGCTGGCCGTTGCTGTTGCTGCTGGCGCTGCCGCCGCGGGAACGGCTGGCCGACGGGTTCGCCGATGCCTGGCAGCTCGACGTCGGGCAGGGCCTGGCGGTGCTGATCCGTACCCGCCATCACGCGTTGCTGTATGACGCCGGCCCGCGGATGGGCGATTTCGATGCGGGCGAACGGGTGGTGCTGCCGGCGCTGCGCAAGCTGGATGTCGGGCGGTTGGACCTGATGCTGCTCAGTCATGCCGACGCCGACCATGCCGGCGGAGCGCTGGCAGTGATGCGCGGCTTGCCGGTCGCCCGCGTGATGAGCGGCGATCGGGCGGGACTCCCGGCCGGGCTGCACGCCGAGGCCTGCGCCAGCGGCCGACAATGGCAGTGGGACGGCGTCGGTTTCCGGTTATGGCAATGGTCCGGTGCCGGTGACGGCAATCAGCGCTCCTGCGTCCTGCAGGTCGATGCCGGCGGCGAACGCCTGCTGCTGACCGGCGACATCGATACCGCCGCCGAGCGCGCCCTGCTGGAAAGCCCGCTGGCGCAGCCGACCCGGTGGCTTCAGGCGCCGCACCACGGCAGCCGCACGTCGTCATCGATGGCATTGCTCAGAGGGCTGCGACCCCATGGCGCGCTGATTTCCAGGGGGCAGGGCAATTCGTTCGGCCATCCGCATCCGACCGTGACCGCGCGCTACCGCCATCAGGGAATCCGCCTCTACGACAGTGCGCAGCATGGCGCCATCCATCTGCGCCTGGGCCGGTTCCTGCCGCCCCGGACACTGCGCCAGCAGCGGCGGTTCTGGCGCGACGCGCCTCCGCCGGCCGAGGAGCACCGTTGAGCCTGCGCTGAATACGGTCGTCGGAGCGACGGGTCTTTATCGCCAACCGGTATGGTAAAGTGGCGCACTTTTTCGAGGGGGCTGTCACTGTGTGGGAATTGGTCAAATCCGGCGGCTGGATGATGTTGCCGATCATTCTGAGTTCCATCGCCGCCATGGCGATCGTCGCCGAGCGCCTGTGGACCCTGCGGGCCAGCCGCGTGACCCCGGAGCACCTGTTGGGTCAGGTCTGGGTCTGGATCAAGGACAAGCAGCTCAACAAGGAAAAGCTCAAGGAACTGCGCCTCGACTCGCCGTTGGGCGAGATCCTCGCGGCGGGCCTGGCCAACTCCAAGCACGGTCGCGAGATCATGAAGGAGTGCATCGAAGAGGCGGCAGCACGGGTCATCCATGAGCTGGAGCGCTACGTCAACGCCCTGGGCACCATCGCCGCCATGGCCCCGTTGCTGGGCCTGCTGGGTACGGTGCTGGGCATGATCGACATCTTCAGCGCGTTCACCGGTTCCGGCATGACCACCAACGCCTCCGTACTGGCCGGCGGCATCTCCAAGGCCCTGATCACCACTGCGGCAGGCTTGATGGTCGGCATTCCGTCGGTGTTCTTCCACCGTTTCCTGCAGCGTCGCATCGACGAGCTGGTGGTGGGCATGGAGCAGGAAGCGATCAAGCTGGTCGAGGTGGTGCAGGGCGACCGTGACGTCGACCTGGCGGGAGCCAAGGCGTGAAGTTCCGTCGCAAGCCCCGGGAAACCATCGACATCAACCTCGCGTCGCTGATCGACGTGGTGTTCATCCTGCTGCTGTTCTTCGTCGTGACCACCACGTTCACCCGCGAGACCCAGTTGCGCGTCGACCTGCCGGAAGCGGTCAGCGGTTCGCCCGCCGAAGACCAGCAGGTCAAGCAGCTGGACGTCGCCATCAACGCCGAGGGCGTGTTCTCGGTGAACAACCGGATCCTGCCGAAGAACGATCTGGCGACCCTGATGGAAGCCATGCAGAAGGAATCCAACGGCGACACCAACATGCCGTTGTCGATCAGCGCCGACGGCAAGACCCAGCACCAATCGGTGATCACCGCCATGGACGCGGCCGGCAAGCTCGGTTTCAGCCATCTGCGCATGACCACGGTCGAGGCGGCGCCCAAATCCTGATGGCCATGTCCGATCGATTGCTCGCCGCGTGGTACGAGGGGCATCCGGCCCTCAACCTGCTGCGGCCGCTGGAGTGGCTGTACCGCCGTGTCGTCGCCGGCAAGCGCCAGCGTTTTCTGGACGGCGAGGGCGAGATCTTCCAGGCGCCGGTGCCGGTGGTCGTAGTCGGCAACATTACTGTAGGCGGCACCGGCAAGACGCCGATGATCCTCTGGCTGATCGAACACTGCCGGCGCAGCGGCCTGCGGGTCGGCGTGGTCAGCCGCGGCTATGGCGCCCGGCCGCCGACATTGCCGTGGCGGGTCGAGGCCGATCAGGGCGCCGACGTGGCCGGCGACGAGCCGTTGCTGATCGTGCGGCGCACCGGTGTGCCGCTGATGATCGACCCCGACCGCGGCGCTGCCGTCAAAGCCTTGCTCGAGCGCGAACCGCTGGATCTGATCCTGTCCGACGACGGCATGCAGCATTACCGGTTGGCCCGGGACCTCGAACTGGTGCTGATCGACGCCGCCCGCGGCCTGGGCAACCGGCGCTGCCTGCCCGCCGGGCCGCTGCGCGAGCCGGTCGAGCGCCTGCAAAGCGTCGACGGCGTGCTGTTCAACGGTGCCGACGCCGACCGTGACGGCGGTTTCGCTTTCCGCCTGCAGCCCACGGCGCTGATCAACCTGCGCAGCGGCGAACGCCGGCCGCTGGATCACTTTCCCGCCGGCCAGGCCCTGCACGCGGTGGCCGGGATCGGCAATCCGCAACGTTTCTTCAATACCCTCGAAGCGCTAGACTGGCGACCGGTTCCCCATGCGTTTGCCGACCACGCCGAATACAGCGTGCAGGCCTTGAATTTCACGCCGTCATTGCCGTTGGTGATGACCGAGAAGGACGCGGTGAAGTGCCGCGCCTTCGCCGCCGCCGACTGGTGGTACCTGGCGGTCGATGCCGTGCCGTCGCCGGCCTTCGTGGCCTGGTTCGACACCCAACTGATGCGCCTGCTGCCGGACCGGCTTTTGCCTTAACCCGTTTCTATCCAGGGAATGTTCATGGACACCAAACTGCTCGACATCCTCGCCTGCCCCGTCTGCAAAGGCCCGCTCAAGCTCAGCGCGGACAAGACCGAACTGATCAGCAAAGGCGCAGGCCTTGCCTACCCGATCCGCGACGGCATCCCGGTGATGCTCGAAAGCGAAGCCCGTACCCTGACCAGCGACGAGCGCCTGGACAAATGAGCACCGCGTTCACCGTTGTCATACCGTCGCGTTTCGCCTCCACCCGCCTGCCGGGCAAGCCGCTGCTGCCGATCGCCGGCAAGCCGATGATCCAGCACGTCTGGGAACAGGCGAGCAAGAGCGGCGCCGACCGCGTGGTGGTGGCGACCGACGATGCGCGCATCGTCGAGGCCTGCAACGCATTCGGCGCCGAAGTGGTGCTGACCCGCGAAGACCACAACTCCGGCACCGACCGTCTGGCCGAGGTGGCCGCTAAGCTGGGCCTGGCGCCCGACGCCATCGTGGTCAACGTGCAGGGCGACGAGCCGCTGATCCCGCCGAGCGTGATCGATCAGGTGGCCGCCAACCTCGCGGCCCACACCGAGGCGCGCATGGCCACCCTGGCCGAGCCGATCGAGGACGTGGACACCCTGTTCAACCCCAACGTGGTCAAGGTCGTCAGCGACCTCAACGGCCTGGCGCTGACCTTCAGCCGCTCGACCTTGCCGTGGGCCCGCGATGCGTTCGCCAAGAGCCGCGACCAACTGCCTGAAGGCGTGCCTTACCGCCGTCACATCGGCATCTATGCCTACCGCGCCGGTTTCCTCCAGGATTTCGTGAACTGGGGCCCGTGCTGGCTGGAGAACACCGAGTCCCTGGAGCAGCTGCGTGCCCTGTGGCACGGCGTGCGGATCCACGTGGCCGACGCGCTGATCGCACCGCCGACCGGGGTCGACACCGCCGAAGACCTCGAGCGCGTCCGTCGCCTGCTGGAGGCCTGATGCGCGTTCTGTTCGTGTGTCTGGGCAACATCTGCCGCTCGCCCACCGCCGAAGGCGTGCTGCGGCACAAGCTGCGCGAAGCGGGGCTGGCGGACCGGGTCGAAGTGGCCTCCGCCGGCACCGGCGACTGGCACGTCGGCAATCCGCCGGACAAGCGCAGCCAGGCCGCTGCCAAGCTGCGCGGCTATGACCTGTCGGCCCAGCGGGCCCAGCAGGTCAGCCGGGCCGACTTCGCCAGCTACGACCTGATCCTGGCCATGGACAACAGCAACCTGCGCAACCTCAAGGCGATGCAGCCGTCCACCGGCAAGGCCGAACTGGACCTGTTCCTGCGCCGCTATGCCGGGGAAGTCGACGAAGTGCCGGATCCGTACTACGACGGCGATCAGGGTTTCGAGCAGGTGCTGGACCTGATCGAGCGTGCCTGCGATCAGTTGCTGATCGAAGTGAAGGGGCGGCTATGAGTCTGCAGGTGCAACCGCAGGTATCCCTGAAGCCGTTCAATACCTTTGGCGTGGACGTGCGTGCGCAGCTGTTCGCCGAAGCCCGCAACGATGCCGACGTGCGTGACGCGCTGGCTTATGCGGCGGAGCGGGACGTGCCGCTGCTGGTGATCGGCGGCGGCAGCAACCTGCTGCTGACGGCGGATGTGCCGGCGCTGGTGCTGCGCATGGTCAGCCGCGGGATCCGGGTGGTCGGCGACGACGGCAACCGTGTGGTGCTGGAAGCCGAAGCCGGGGAGCCGTGGCACCCCTTCGTGCAGCACACGCTGGCGCTCGGGTTGTCGGGGCTTGAGAACCTCAGCCTGATCCCCGGCACCGTCGGGGCGGCGCCGATGCAGAACATCGGTGCCTACGGCGTCGAGATCAAGGACGTGTTCGCCGGCCTGACGGCGCTGGACCGCCAGACCGGCGAGCTGCGCGACTTCACGCTGCCGGAGTGCGGCTTCGCCTACCGCGACAGCGTGTTCAAGCAGCATCCTGGGCGTTGGCTGATCCTGCGGGTGCGCTTCAACCTCGACCGGGCCGCCCACCTGCACCTGGAATACGGGCCGGTGCGTCAGCGCCTGACCGAACAGGGCATCGAGCAACCGACCCCGAGCGACGTGAGCCGTGCCATCTGCAGCATCCGCAGCGAGAAACTGCCGGATCCGGCGGTGCTCGGCAATGCCGGCAGTTTCTTCAAGAACCCGCTGGTGCCGGCGCACACGGCGGCGCAGATCAAGGCGCAGCACCCGGATCTGGTGGCCTATCCGCAGGCGGACGGTCAGGTGAAGCTGGCCGCCGGTTGGCTGATCGAGCGGGCCGGGTGGAAGGGTTTCCGCGAGGGTGACGCCGGGGTGCACAAGCTCCAGGCCCTGGTGCTGGTCAACTACGGCGCGGCCACCGGGCTGCAACTGTTCGACCTGGCGCAACGCATCCAGAAAGACATTGCAGAACGTTTCAATGTCGAGCTGGAAATGGAGCCCAACCGGTATTGAGGCTACGCTTCCAAGGCCCGGCCCCAAGCCCTGCACCGGACACCGGTGCAGGGCTTTTTTGTTAATGCTGGGTTAACTTAGCGAGCTAACGATGCAAGTCATTTGCTCCACCAAAGGCCCGGTGCAGACGCATCCCGTCGGCACAAGAGAGCCGCATTAGCCTGAGTCGATCTGCACGAACCACCGCCGTGCCTGCGGCGGCAGATTGCTCGACCCCATAACCTCCATGAATATGCGGGCGTGCCCATGATTACCCTGAAACTCAACGGTCAAGACCATCAACTCGATGTCGGCGAAGACATGCCGCTGCTGTGGGCGATCCGTGACGTCGCCGGCTACAACGGCACCAAGTTCGGCTGCGGCATGGGCCTGTGCGGTGCATGCACCATTCATATCGACGGTTCGCCGGCCCGCAGCTGCATCACGCCGATCGGTTCGGTGGCCGGGCAGAACGTGACCACCCTCGACAACCTGCATGCCGACCCTGTCGGCCAGATCGTCCAGCAGGCCTGGCTCGACACCGCGGTGGCGCAGTGCGGTTACTGCCAGGGCGGGCAGATCATGTCCGCCACCGCGTTGCTCAAGAGCAACCCGGACCCGAGCGACGAGCAGATCGAAGAGGCGATGGTCGGCAACATTTGCCGCTGCGGCACCTACAACCGGATCAAGACCGCCATCCGCCAGGCGTCCACCCACCTGAAGGAGGCCAAGGCATGAGCCGTCTACCCAACGATTTCGCCCTGAGCAATCTCAGCCGCCGGGGCTTTCTCAAAGGCGTCGGCGCGACAGGCGCCCTGGTGCTGGCGGCGAGCTGGGGCTGGCAGGAGGCGCTGGCCGAAGACAAGCCCAAGCATTTCGGTGCCGACGGCATGCCCAACGGCTGGATCGACGATCCGAAGGTCTACGTCGGCATTGCCGCCGACGGCACGGTGACCGTGGTGTGCAACCGTTCGGAAATGGGCCAGGGCGTGCGCACCAGCCTGACCCTGGTGGTGGCCGATGAGCTGGAAGCCGACTGGGCCCATGTGAAAGTGCAGCAGGCGCCGGGCGACGAGGTGCGTTTCGGCAACCAAGACACCGACGGTTCGCGCAGCATGCGCCACTGGTACGAGCCGATGCGCCGTTGCGGCGCCGCCGCCCGCACCATGCTCGAACAGGCGGCGGCCGCCCAGTGGAAGGTGCCGGTGAGCGAGTGCCATGCGCAACTGCACAAGGTCATTCACAAACCGTCCGGGCGCGAGCTGGGCTATGGCGAACTCGCCGCCGCCGCCAGTGCGTTGGCGGTGCCGGCCCGTGACAGCCTGCGGCTCAAGCAGCCGTCGGAATTCCGCTACATCGGCAAGGAAGGCACCAAAGCCATCGACGGCGCCGACATCGTCAACGGCCGCGCCGTGTACGGGGCCGATGTGCATTTCGACGGCATGCTGTTCGCTGTCATTGCCCGTCCGGCGGTGTACGGCGGCACGGTTCGCTCGGTGGACGACAGCGCTGCGCTGAAGGTGCCGGGGGTGCTCAAGGTCATCCGGATCGAAGGCCGTCCGCTGCCTTCGGAGTTCCAGCCGCTGGGCGGCGTGGCCGTGGTGGCCAGCAACACCTGGGCGGCGCTCAAGGGCCGGGAAGCCCTGAAGATCGACTGGGACGACGGGCCCAATGCCAGCTACGACTCGATCGCCTACCGCAAGACGCTGGAAGCCGCATCGCTGAAGCCGGGCAAGGTGGTGCGCAACACCGGCGACGTCGATAAGGCCATCGCCGGAGCCGCCGGCAGCCTGGAGGCCTCTTACTACCTGCCGCACCTGGCGCAGGCGCCGATGGAGCCGATGGTCGCCGTCGCCCGCTACAAGGACGGCACCTGCGAAGCCTGGGCGCCAAGTCAGGCGCCCCAGGTCACCCGCGAGCGGATCGCCGAGCGCCTGGGCCTGCCGTTCGACAGCGTCACTTTCAATGTCACCTTGCTCGGCGGCGGGTTCGGCCGCAAATCCAAGCCGGACTTCGTGATCGAGGCCGCGATCCTGGCCAAGGAGTTCCCTGGCAAGGCGGTGCGGGTGCAGTGGACACGGGAAGACGACATCCACCATTCGTATTTCCACACCGTCTCCGCCGAGTACCTCAAGGCGGGCTTAGGCAAGGACGGGTTGCCGTCCGCCTGGCTGCACCGCACAGTGGCGCCGAGCATCAGCGCATTGTTCGCGCCGGGCATGAACCACGAGGCGGCGTTCGAGCTGGGCATGGGCTTCACCAACATGGCCTATGCGATCCCCAACGTGCGCCTGGAAAATCCCGAAGCCGCCGTGCACACCCGGGTGGGCTGGTATCGCTCGGTGTCGAACATCCCCCATGGCTTCGCGATCCAGAGTTTCGTCGATGAGCTGGCGCACAAGGCCGGTGAGGATCCGCTCAAGTACCAGGTCAGGCTGCTCGGCCCGGACCGGCAGATCGACCCGCGCACCCTGAGCGAGGAGTGGAACTACGGCGAATCCCCGGAACGCTACCCGATCGACACCGCGCGCATGCGCACGGTGCTGCAAACCGCTGCGAAAGCCGCCGGCTGGGGACGCAAGTTGCCGAAAGGGCGGGGGCTGGGGCTGGCGGTGCATTACAGCTTCGTCACCTACGTGGCGGCGGTGATCGAAGTCGAGGTCAAGGACGACGGCACGCTGATCGTGCACAAGGCCGACATCGCCGTGGACTGCGGGCCGCAGATCAACCCCGAGCGCATCCGTTCGCAGTTCGAGGGCGCCTGCGTGATGGGGCTGGGCAATGCCGTGTGGGGCGAAATCAGCTTCAAGGACGGCAAGGTGCAGCAGGACAACTTCCATATGTATGAAGTGGCGCGCATGTCCCTGGCGCCGAAGGAAGTGGCGGTGCACCTGGTCACGCCGTCGGGCGACGTGCCGCTGGGCGGCGTCGGCGAACCGGGCGTGCCGCCGATTGCGCCGGCGCTGTGCAACGCGATCTTTGCCGCCACCGGCCAGCGGATCCGCAGCCTGCCGGTGCGCTACCAGTTGCAGGGCTGGCAAAAGGCGCAGGCGTGATGGACAGCGTCGATCTCAACGTCCTGCGCAGCGTGCTCCAGTGGCGCCGCGCCGGGCAGCGGGTGGTGCTGTTCAGCGTGGTGCAGACCTGGGGCACCGCGCCCCGGGCGCCCGGCGCGATGCTGGCGCTGCGTGAGGATGGCGTGGTGATCGGCTCGGTGTCCGGCGGTTGTGTGGAGGACGATCTGATTGCCCGTCTGCACGACGGCCGGATCCCCGCCGACGGTCCGCCGGTGCAGTTGATCACCTATGGCGTGACGCAGGAGGAGGCCGCGCGGTTCGGCCTGCCCTGCGGCGGCACCTTGCGCCTGACCGAGGAGCGGGTCGGCGATCCGGCCTGGGTCGCCGAGTTGCTCGCCCGTTGCGATGACCACGAGATCGTCGCCCGGGAGCTGGACATCGATACGGGCGAGGTGACGGTGCAGGCGGCCGGCAAGCAGGATTCGCTGACCTTCGACGGCCGTACCTTGCGTGCCATTTACGGCCCGCGCTGGCGGCTGTTGCTGATCGGCGCCGGGCAACTGTCCCGCTATGTGGCCGAGATGGCGCGGCTGCTGGATTTCGAGGTGCTGATCTGCGATCCGCGCACGGAGTTCGTGCAGGATTGGGAAGACCTGCACGGGCGATTCATTCCCGGCATGCCGGACGACGCGGTGCTGAGCATCCAGGCCGACGAGCGCACGGCGATTGTGGCCTTGACCCACGACCCGCGCCTCGACGACATGGCGTTGCTCACGGCGCTCGACTCCAGGGCGTTCTACGTCGGCGCCCTGGGCTCGCGGGTCAACAGCCGCAAGCGCCGCGAGAACCTGGCCGAGCTAGGCTTGTCGGAGCAGGCCATCGCCCGTTTGCACGGTCCGATCGGCCTGCCCATCGGCAGCCATTCCCCGGCGGAAATCGCCCTGTCGCTGCTGGCGGAAATCGTGGCCTTGAAAAACGGTGCCGGGCAGAAACAGAAAGAGGCAATGGAGAGAGTATGAGTCGATCCATCGGCGTGATTGTGCTGGCGGCGGGCGAGGGCCGTCGCTTTCGTGAAGTGGCGGGAGCCGACAAGGACAAGCTGTTGGCCGACTGCGCCGGGCGTGACGGTGCCGTGCGCTCGGTGATCGAGCAGGTGCTGGTGAATCTGCCGGCGGCGCTCGACAGGCGGGTGCTGGTGACCACCGAAGCGCGCCCGCAGGCGATGCGCATGGCGCAGGCATATGGTTGCGACATCGTCTCGATCGGATCCACCGGGATGGGCGACAGCATTGCGGCTGGCGTCGCGGCGTGTGCGGATCTGGACGGCTGGCTGATTGTGCTGGGCGACATGCCGTTCATCCTGCCGTCGAGCACCGAGCGGGTGGTGGCCGCCATCGCTGACGATGGCGTCAGTGTGCCGGTGCTCAATGGCGAGTACGGGCATCCGGTTGGATTTGGCCGGGCGTTCGGGCCTTCACTGATGGCGTTGTCCGGCGAACGGGGCGCCAGGCCTTTGTTTGCCCAGGGGCGGGTGGTCGAGGTGCCGGTGGATGATCCCGGGGTGCTGTGGGACATCGATGTGCCGCAGGCGCTGCTTTTCACGCCATCCTGACGTGCCTCTGTAGGCGCGAGCAGGAGGGGAATTCGCAGTTCGCGAGGGCAATAAAAAGCCCCGCCTGGGTCACCAGGCGGGGCTTTTTAACGGCTGTCGGAATCAGACGAGCGGTTTGCTCTCGTGCTCTTTTTCCTGGGCCTGTTCGTGCTGCTCGACCGCTTCCTGTACGGAGCGCGGCGCTTCGTCGATCACGGACTCAACCGGAGCGGCAGCTTCCTCGGCGACCGGGGCAGGGGCTGCCTCGACCACTTCGGCAGCGACCGGCTCGGCGGCGGCTGCAGCGGCAGCTGCGGCTTCGGCCTCACGCTTGCGGCGACGCACTTCGCGTGGGTCGTTCGGTGCACGGCCAGACGGGCTCAAGGCATTGGCCGGAGCCGCTTCAACCGCTGCTGCGGGTGCTTCGGCGACGGTAGGCGCTTCGACAACGACGGGTGCTTCAACGACCGGCGCCGGCTCGGCAACCACTTCGACCGGCTCAGCCACCTTGGCCTCTTCGGTCGGCGCTGCTTCAACGGCAGGCGCAGGCGTCTCGGCAACGGCCGGTTCAGCGGTCCAGTTGAATGCGGTCTGCTCTTCGCGGACTTCACGCACGGTTTCGGTCACGGTTTCGGCGACGGTTTCGACAACCGACTCTTCGACAACGACCGGAGCCTCGACGACAGCGGCAGGTTCGGCAACCGCTTCGGCCTGAGGCTGCTCTTCGCGGGCCGGAGCCACTTCGACTTCAGGTGCGGCAATCGCTTCCACCGGCGAGGTCGCTTCGACGGCCGGCGCTTCCACTGGCGCAGCGTCCTGAACGGCGGCGGTGGCGCGCTCAGCCTGCTCGTTGGCCTCGGCTTCGGCCGGTGCGCTGATCACGGTGCCGGCGACGGCAGCGGTGACCGCCAAGCCGGCGGCCAGGTCGGCAGCGGCTGGCGTCGGTACGTTCTCGCCGGATTCGGACTCTTCCGAACCTTCGATCACGTTGCCGTTGGCATCACGCTGACGCTCGCGACGGTTGCTGCGACGGCGCTGACCGCGGGAGCGGCGACGCGGGCGGTCGCCTTCGGCGCTTTCCGAACCGTCTTCCGGCAGTTGCTCTTCGCCGACGACCGGTTGTGCGTTCAGTTCCTCTTCCGCCACGGCGGCAGCGGCCTGCTCGGCACGCGGTTGACGCTCTTCACGCGGAGGACGCGGCGCACGCTCTTCGCGTGGCTGACGCGCCGGACGCTCTTCAGCGGTGGCGGCGGCCGGTGCGGCGTCCAGAGGCTCGCGCAGTTCACGCACGCGCTCTTCACGCTCGCCGCGTGGCTTGCGGTCTTCGCGCGGTGCGCGTGGGGCACGTTCTTCACGCGGGGCACGCGGTGCGCGCTCTTCGCGGGCGGCCGGCGCATCGTCACGGGCTTCGCGAGGCTCACGCAGTTCACGTGGCTCACGGGCTTCGCGTGGCTGACGCTCTTCACGAGGCTCGCGCGGTGCGCGCTCTTCACGTGGAGCACGCTCTTCGCGCGGCTTGCGGTCTTCGTCGCGGCGACCGTTACGGTTGCGGCTCTGCTGACGGCCGTTGCGGCGTTCTTCGTTGCGGGCCGGGCGCTCGGTGGCCGGTTTTTCGACCGCGACCGGAGCGGCAGGCTCTTCCTTGCTGGCGAACAGGCTGACCAGCGACTTCACCAGGCCTTTGAACAGGCTTGGCTCCGGCGCAGCGACAGGGGCCGGGGCAACCGGCGCCGGGGCGGCGGCTTCGGTCGGAACCGGAGCGTTGGCGCGGGCCGGAGCGGTCTTGACGGCCGCTTCCTGGCGAACCAGGGTGCGGGTCGCAGCGGTCGGCTGGGCGTCTTCGGCTTCGGCGGCGGCAGCGGCGATTTCGTAGCTGGACTGGTTGTTCGCGGCTTCCGGGTTGTCGTCGCGCAGGCGCTGAACTTCGAAATGCGGGGTTTCGAGGTGGTCGTTCGGCAGGATGACGATGCGGGCCCGGGTGCGCAGTTCGATCTTGGTGATCGAGTTGCGCTTTTCGTTGAGCAGGAACGCGGCCACCGGGATCGGCACCTGGGCACGGACTTCGGCGGTGCGGTCTTTCAGGGCTTCTTCTTCGATCAGGCGCAGGTCACGCACCAGGTCCACCGCGCCGGCGGCCGGGGTCGAGCCCAGCGCCAG
>NZ_JBIVHR010000084.1:0-14069 GCF_044749305.1 Pseudomonas sp. NPDC089534
CCGCGATTGTGGGGCTTGGTGCGCAGAAAAGCGGCCTTATGACCGTAGAAGTGCGGTAGTGTTCCGACAATCTAACACACGGACGCCGTCCGTCCTGTTTTCCACTGGAGAATCCCGATGGCGCTAGAACGCTCCGACGTGGAAAAAATCGCTCATCTGGCCTGCCTGGGCCTCAATGAAGCCGATCTTCCGCACATCACCTCGGCCCTCAACAGCATCCTGGGGCTGGTCGACGAAATGCAGGCCGTGGACACCGACGGCATCGAGCCGCTGGCCCACCCGCTGGAAGCCAGCCAGCGCCTGCGCGCCGACGTCGTCACCGAAAGCAATCACCGCGAGGCCTATCAGTCCATCGCACCAGCGGTCGAAAACGGCCTGTACCTGGTTCCGAAAGTCATCGACTAAAGGGAAAGAGCCTGCAATGCATCACATGACTCTGGCCGAGATCGCCCGCGGTCTGGCCGACAAGAAGTTTTCCTCCGAAGAGCTGACCAAGGCCCTGCTGGCGCGCATCGCCCAGCTCGACCCTCAGATCAACAGTTTCATCAGCCTCACCGAAGAGCTGGCCCTCGGCCAGGCGAAAGCCGCCGACGCCCGCCGCGCCAACGGTGAGAACGGTGCCCTGCTCGGCGCGCCGATCGCCCACAAGGACCTGTTCTGCACCCAGGGCATCCGCACCAGCTGCGGCTCGAAGATGCTCGACAACTTCAAGGCCCCCTACGACGCCACCGTGGTCGCCAAGCTGGCCGCCGCCGGCACCGTGACCCTGGGCAAGACCAACATGGACGAATTCGCCATGGGTTCGGCCAACGAGTCGAGCTGGTACGGCGCGGTGAAGAACCCGTGGAACCTGGAACACGTGCCGGGCGGTTCGTCCGGCGGTTCCGCCGCTGCCGTGGCCGCACGCCTGCTGCCGGCCGCCACCGCCACCGACACCGGCGGCTCGATCCGCCAGCCGGCCGCGTTCACCAACCTCACCGGCCTGAAGCCGACCTACGGCCGCGTCTCCCGCTGGGGCATGATCGCCTACGCGTCGAGCCTCGACCAGGGCGGCCCGCTGGCACGCACCGCCGAAGACTGCGCGATCCTGCTGCAGGGCATGGCCGGGTTCGACCCGAACGACTCCACCAGCATCGACGAGCCGGTGCCGGACTACACCGCCGGCCTCAACGGCTCGCTGCAGGGCCTGCGCATCGGCGTGCCGAAGGAATACTTCGGCGCCGGCCTCGACCCGCGCATCGCCGAACGGGTCCAGGACAGCATCCAGCAGTTGCAGAAGCTCGGTGCCGTGATCAAGGAAATCAGCCTGCCGAACATGCAGCACGCGATTCCGGCGTACTACGTGATCGCCCCGGCCGAAGCCTCCTCCAACCTGTCGCGTTTCGACGGCGTGCGCTTCGGCCACCGCTGCGAAGCCCCGAAGAACCTGGAAGACCTGTACAAGCGCTCCCGCGGCGAAGGCTTCGGCGCGGAAGTGCAGCGCCGGATCATGGTCGGCGCCTACGCGCTGTCCGCCGGCTACTACGACGCCTACTACCTGAAGGCGCAGAAGATCCGCCGCCTGGTGAAGAACGATTTCATGGCCGCGTTCAATGAGGTCGACATCATCCTCGGCCCGACCACGCCGAACCCGGCCTGGAAGCTCGGCGCCAAGAACAGCGACCCGGTCGCCGCGTACCTGGAAGACGTCTACACCATCACCGCCAACCTCGCGGGCCTGCCGGGCCTGTCGATGCCGGCCGGTTTCGTCGACGGCCTGCCGGTCGGCGTGCAACTGCTCGCTCCGTACTTCCAGGAAGGTCGCCTGTTGAACGTCGCCCACCAGTATCAGCTCAACACTGACTGGCACACCCGCACCCCAACCGGCTTCTGAGGAGACGCACATGCAATGGGAAGTCGTGATCGGGCTGGAGATTCACACCCAGCTCACCACCCGGTCGAAAATCTTTTCCGGTAGTTCCACCACCTTCGGTTCCGAGCCGAACACCCAGGCCAGCCTGATCGACCTGGGCATGCCCGGCGTGCTGCCGGTGCTCAACCAGGAAGCCGTGCGCATGGCCGTAATGTTCGGCCAGGCGATCGACGCCGAGATCGGCCAGCACAACGTGTTCGCCCGCAAGAACTACTTCTATCCGGACCTGCCCAAGGGCTACCAGATCAGCCAGATGGAATTGCCGATCGTCGGCAAGGGCCACCTGGACATCGCCCTGGAGGACGGCACGGTCAAGCGCGTCGGCATCACCCGCGCCCACCTTGAGGAAGACGCCGGCAAGAGCCTGCACGAGGAGTTCGGCGGCGCCACCGGCATCGACCTGAACCGCGCCGGCACGCCGCTGCTGGAGATCGTCTCCGAGCCGGACATGCGCAGCGCCAAGGAAGCCGTGGCCTACGTCAAGGCGATCCACGCGCTGGTGCGCTACCTGGGCATCTGCGACGGCAACATGGCCGAAGGCTCGCTGCGCTGCGACTGCAACGTGTCGATCCGCCCCAAAGGCCAGGCCGAGTTCGGCTCCCGCTGCGAGATCAAGAACGTCAACTCGTTCCGCTTCATCGAGAAGGCGATCAACTCCGAGATCCAGCGCCAGATCGACCTGATCGAAGACGGCGGCAAAGTGATCCAGCAGACCCGCCTGTACGATCCGAACAAGGACGAGACCCGTCCGATGCGCAGCAAGGAGGAAGCCAACGACTACCGTTACTTCCCCGATCCGGACCTGCTGCCGGTGGTCATCGAACAGGCTTACCTGGACGAGGTGCGCGCCACCCTGCCGGAACTGCCGCCACAGAAGCGCGAGCGCTTCCAGAGCCAGTTCGGCCTGTCGGCCTACGACGCCAACGTGCTGGCCACCAGCCGCGAGCAGGCGGATTACTTCGAACAGGTCGCGGGCATCAGCGGCGACGCCAAGCTGGCGGCGAACTGGGTGATGGTCGAACTGGGCAGCCTGCTCAACAAGCAGGGCCTGGACATCGAGCAGTCGCCGGTCTCGGCCGAACTGCTGGGCGGCATGCTGCAGCGCATCAAGGACAACACCATCTCCGGCAAGATCGCCAAGGTGGTGTTCGAGGCGATGGCCAACGGTGAAGGCAGCGCGGACGAGATCATCGACAAGCGCGGCCTCAAACAAGTGACCGACACCGGCGCGATCTCCGCGGTGCTGGACGAAATGCTCGCCGCCAACGCCGAGCAGGTCGAGCAGTACCGCGCGGCGGACGAAGCCAAGCGCGGCAAGATGTTCGGCTTCTTCGTCGGCCAGGCCATGAAGGCGTCCAAGGGCAAGGCCAACCCGCAGCAAGTGAACGAACTGCTCAAAAGCAAGCTCGAAGGCTGATGAAAATGGAGCCAGCATTTGTTACTGGCTCTGATCCCCTGTGGCGAGGGAGCTTGCTCCCGCGGGTCTGCGCAGCGGGCCCAAATCGGACAATGCATTCTTTCAGTATGTATGCGTTTGCCGGTTTGCGACCGCTTCGCGGCCGGCGGGACGTTTCGACAAGCTCCCTCGCCACAATCAGTTTTGAGTACCTTCGAATGAAGCGTCTGTTCATCAGTTGCGCCCTGCTTTCCCTGCTGGCCGGCTGCGCCAGCACCGACACCATCGACCCGCACGGTTACGACCAGACCGGTGTCGCCTCCTATTACGGCGCCAAGCACCACGGCAAACGCACCGCCAGCGGTGAGCCGTTCAACCAGAATGCCTTGACCGCCGCCCACCGCCAGTTGCCGTTCGGCACGCGGGTGAAGGTCACCAACCTGAAAAACGACAGATCCTGCGTCGTGCGCATCAACGACCGCGGCCCGCACACCCGCGGGCGCCTGATCGACCTCTCGCGCGAAGCCGCGCAGCGCCTGGGCATGATCGGCAGCGGCACCGCCCGGGTACGGGTGCAGGCCCTCGACGACTGATGGAGCGCCGACCATTTTCGCCTTAGCCGAGCTGCCCCTGATCAGCGTGATCGAACTGCTCAGCGGACTGATCCTGCTGATCGCCGGCGCCGAACTGATGGTGCGCGCCGCCGTCCGCCTGGCCACGCGACTGCACGTGCGCCCGCTGATCATCGGCCTGACCCTCGTCGCCCTCGGCAGCAGCGCTCCGCAGATGGCGGTCAGCCTGCAGGCCGCGCTGACGCACAACCCCGACATCGCCGTCGGCAGCGTGGTCGGCGCCAGCATCTTCAACATCCTCGTCACCCTGGGCCTGTCGGCGCTGATCATCCCGCTGCGGGTATCGCGGCAACTGGTGCGCCTGGACATTCCGCTGATGATCGGCGCCAGCCTGCTGGTGTTCGCGCTGGCCTGGAACAAAGAGCTGGGGCACATCGACGGCCTCGTGCTGCTGGGCGCCCTGGCGCTGTACCTCGGCCTGCTCAAGCGCCAGTCGCGGCACTCGGCGCGCCCGCATGCCGAACACCCGCGCGATCCCCAGGCGTCATGGCCGGTGAGCGTGCTGATGATCATCGGCGGCCTGGCCATGCTGGTGTTCGCCGGGCACCTGCTGCTGGGCGCCGCCGTGGCGGTGGCCACCGACCTGGGTTTCTCCGAGCGGATCATCGGCCTGACCGTGGTGGCGGTCGGCACTTCGCTGCCGGAACTCGCCACCTCACTGATCGCCGCCCTGCGCGGGCAGCGCGACATCGCCGTGGGCAACGTGATCGGCGCCAATCTGTTCAACCTGCTCGGCGTGCTGGGCTTCACCGCGCTGGTGTCGCCGACGCCGCTGTCGGTCTCGCCCAATGCGCTGGACTTCGACCTGCCGGTGATGCTCGGCGTCGCCGTGCTGTGCCTGCCGGTGTTCTATTCCGGCTACCGGGTGACCCGCGCCGAAGGCCTGTTGCTGCTGGGTCTCTACCTGGCCTACGGGCTGCACCTACTGTCGTTCACCACCGGCATGCCGTTGGCGGGCAAGCTGGAGCGGTTGATGCTGTTTTATGTGCTGCCGACGCTGCTGGCGTTCCTGTTTTTCACGTCCGTGCGCGCCTGGCGCCGCCAACACCACAAGAGGGATGTGCCATGACCGATTCGAAGAAGACCGGGGTAGAGATCCGCCGCCAGGTGATGGGCGATGCGTTCGTCGACCGCGCCCTGGGCAACGCCACCGAGTTCACCCAGCCGCTGCAGGACTTCGTCAACGAACACGCCTGGGGCGGCGTGTGGAACCGCGAAGGCCTGCCGCTCAAGACCCGCAGCCTGATCACCCTCGCGGCGCTGACGGCATTGAAGTGCCCGCAGGAGCTGAAGGGCCACGTGCGCGGCGCGCTGAACAACGGCTGCACCGTGGAGGAGATCCGCGAGGCGCTGCTGCACTGCGCGGTGTATGCCGGCGTGCCGGCGGCGATCGATGCGTTCCGGGCGGCGCAGGAAGTGATCGACGCTTACCAGAAACCTGAGTGAGTTTCCCGGCGCCTGATCGGGCGCCATCGCCCCCCCAAACCGCAGGTCAGATCCACCCGCCCCACTGCAAAACGAAAATGCCAATGTTGGTGGTCACCGCCGCCATCAGCGTGGTCATGACGATGATCGCCGCCGCCAACTCGTGGTTGCCCTGCGCCGCACGGGCCATGACGAAACTGGCCGCGGCGGTCGGGCTGCCGAAGTACAGGAACAGAATCCCCAGCTCCGCCCCGCGGAATCCCCACAGCCAGGCGCCTAGCGTCGCCAGCACCGGCAGGCCGACCATCTTCACCAGGCTGGAACTGAGCGCCATGTTGCCGCTCTTGCGCAGCGCCGCCAGCGACAGTGTGCCGCCGATGCAGATCAGCGCCAGCGGCAGCGTGGTCTGCGCCAGGTACTGGCCGGAGGTCTCCAGCCAGCCGGGCAAGGCAATCTTGAAGTAGGCGAACGGCGCCGCCGCGATCACGCTGATGATCAGCGGGTTGCTGACCACGCTTTTGCAGATGCTCCACGGGTCGGACTTGATCACCGGGCTGTACACCGCCAGCACGATGGTCGAGAGGGTGTTGTAGAACAGGATCACCAGCGCCGCGAGGATCGCCCCGAGGGAGATCCCGTAGTCGCCGTACATGCTCGCCGCCAGCGCGAGGCCGATCACCCCGTTGTTGCCGCGGAACGCGCCTTGGGTATAAATGCCGCGGTCCTCGCGCGGGCACCTGAAGATCGCCCAGCCCCAGGCCGCCGCGAAGCTGGCCAGCGTGGCGATGGCGAAGTAGATCAGCAGCGCCGGTTGCAGGGCGGCGTGCAGGTCGGCATGGAGGATGCCCAGAAACAGCAGCGCCGGCATGGTGACGTTGAACACCAGGGCCGACGCGGTGTGGATGAAGTTGTCGTTGATCCAGTCGATGCGCTTGAGCAGCACACCCAGAAACAGCATGGCAAACACCGGCGCGGTGATGTTCAGGGTTTCGAGGAAGATGGCCAGCATGCCGGGGAACCTTGGATGGGTGTCGTTAGGGGGCTAATGATAAGCCACAAGTCCTCCGGCGTCTGTTGCGGCGAGGATCCTGTGGCGAGGGCGCTTGCTCACGCTGGGGCGCGAAGCGGCCCTTCTGTCTCGCCATCAGAAGGGGCCTGCTGCGCAGTCCAGCGGGAGCAAGCTCCCTCGCCACAAGTGCCCTGCACCCGATCAGGTGATCGGCGCCGGATTGAACAGGGTGATGTCGTTGTGCAGCTTGTGTTTCTCCGCCCAGGTCTGCTGCTTGCCGCTCGCCACATCCAGGTAGTAACGGAACAGCTCCCAGCCCAGTTCCTCGATGGACGCGCGCCCGGTGGCGATCCGCCCGGCGTCGATGTCGATCAGGTCCGGCCAGCGCTGCGCCAGCTCGGTGCGGGTCGAGACCTTCACCACCGGCGCCATGGCCAGCCCGTACGGCGTGCCGCGGCCGGTGGTGAACACATGCAGGTTCATCCCCGCCGCCAGCTGCAGCGTGCCGCAGACGAAGTCGCTGGCCGGGGTCGCGCAGAAGATCAGCCCCTTGTGCTTGAACCGCTCGCCGGGACCGAGCACGCCGCTGATGGCGCTGCTGCCGGACTTGACGATGGAGCCCAGGGACTTCTCGACGATGTTCGACAACCCGCCCTTCTTGTTGCCCGGCGTGGTGTTGGCGCTGCGATCCGCCTCGCCCTTGGCCAGGTAGCGGTCGTACCAGTCCATCTCGCGCACCAGTTCCTCGGCGACGGTCTTGGTCTGCGCCCGGGAGGTGAGCAGGTAGATCGCGTCGCGCACTTCGGTGACTTCGGAGAACATCACCGTCGCCCCGGCCCGCAGCAGCAAGTCCGAAGCGTACCCCAGCGCCGGGTTGGCGGTGATGCCGGAAAACGCATCGCTGCCGCCGCACTGCATGCCGAGGATCAGTTCCGACGCCGGCACGGTTTCCCGGCGGCGCTGGTCGAGTTTCTTCAGCCGGGTCTCGGCCAGTTCCATGATCTGCTCGACCATTTCGGTGAAGCCGTGGCTGGCGTCCTGCAAGCGGTACAGCCATGGCTCGCTCAGGTCCACCGAGGCGTCGTCCTCGTGCATCACCTGCCCGGCCTGCAATTTCTCGCAGCCCAGGCTGATCACCAGCGCTTCGCCGCCCAGGTTCGGGTTGCGCGCCAGGTTGCGCACGGTGCGGATCGGGATGTACGCGTCCGTGGCGGTGATGGCCACGCCGCAGCCATAACTGTGAGTCAGCGCCACCACGTCATCGACGTGGGGGTACTTGGGCAGCAGTTCCTCTTTGATCTTCTTGACCGCGTGATCCAGCACCCCGGTGACGCACTGCACCGTGGTGGTGATGCCGAGGATGTTGCGCGTGCCGACGGTGCCGTCGGCGTTGCGGTAGCCCTCGAAGGTGTAGCCTTCCAGCGGCGCCTGGGCCTGCGGCACGTCGGTGGACAGCGGCAGGCTGTCCAGCGGCGGCGCGGTCGGCATGCGCAGTTGATCTTCCTTGACCCAACTGCCGCGGGAGATCGGCTGCAAGGCGTAGCCGATGATCTGACCGTAACGAATCACCTGACCGCCCTCGGGAATGTCCTCCAAGGCGACCTTGTGGCTCTGCGGCACGAAATCCACCGTCACCAGCCCATCGGCGAATTCGGTGCCGGCCGGAACGCCCTGGTCGTTGACCACGACCACGACGTTGTCACGCTCGTGCAGGCGGATGTAGCGCGGCGAGTCGGAATGTTCAATCAACTGCATGGCGCCGCTCCTCAGGAATGCGCTTGGGACAATTTGCCGGTGGCTTCGGATCCGCCGTTGGTCGGCGGCTCCTTGAGCACCACACGCTTGATCGGGCCGACGATCACCAGGTAGCTGAACACCGCGACCAGTGCGTTGGCGCCGACGAACACCAGCGCCCACTTGAACGAGCCGGTGGAGCTGATGATGTAGCCGATGACGATCGGCGTGGTGATCGAGGCGATGTTGCCGAAGGTGTTGAACAGGCCGCCGCTCAGGCCGGCGATCTGCTTGGGCGAAGTGTCGGAGACCACCGCCCAGCCCAGCGCGCCGACGCCCTTGCCGAAGAACGCCAGGGCCATGAAGCCGACCACCATCCATTCCACCTCGACGTAGTTGCAGGCCACGATGCTGCTGGACACCAGCAGGCCGGCGATGATCGGCGCCTTGCGGGCGAAGGTCAGCGAATGGCCCTTGCGCAGCAGCCAGTCGGAAATCACCCCGCCGAGCACGCCGCCGATGAAGCCGCAGATCGCCGGCAACGAGGCGATGAAACCGGCCTTGAGGATGGTCATGCCGCGTTCCTGCACCAGGTACACCGGGAACCAGGTCAGGAAGAAGTAGGTGATGCCGTTGATGCAGTACTGGCCCAGGTACACGCCGAGCATCATGCGGTTGGTCAGCAACTGGCGGATGTAGTCCCATTTCGGGCCGTCGGCCCGCTTGCCCTGCTTCTGGTCCATGTCGACCATGCCGCCGTTGTCGGCGATGAACTTCACTTCCGCCTCGTTGGCCATCGGGTGCTGGCGCGGGCTGTGGATGATTTTCAGCCAGACCAGCGAGAACGCGATGCCCAGGATGCCCATGACGATGAACACATGCTCCCAGCCGAAGGTGAACACGATCCAGCCCATCAGCGGCGCGAACAGCACGGTGGCGAAGTACTGCGCCGAGTTGAAGATCGCCGACGCGGTGCCGCGCTCGGCCGTCGGGAACCACGCCGCGACGATGCGCGCGTTGCCGGGGAACGACGGCGCCTCGGCCAGCCCCACCAGAAAACGCAGCATGAACAGCGCCACCACAGCGGTGGACAGGCCGAACTCACCGACGAAGCCCTGCAGCACGGTGAACAGCGACCAGGTGAAGATGCTCAAGGCATAGACTTTTTTCGAGCCGAAGCGGTCGAGCAGCCAGCCGCCGGGAATCTGGCCGGCCACATAGGCCCAGCCGAACGCGGAGAAGATGTAGCCGAGGGTGACCGCGTCGATGCCCAGATCCTTTTGCAGGCTGGAACCGGCGATCGCGATGGTGGCCCGGTCGGCGTAGTTGATCGTGGTCACCAGAAACAGCATGAGCAGGATCAGATAGCGGACGTGAGTCGGCTTGGAGGATTGCATGCAGATGTACTCCCACTGATTGTTTTTATGCGCGGGTGAATCTTTTCTTGGGTCTGTCCTGTGGGAGCCGGCAGGCCGGCTCCCACAGGTATCGCAGTGGTCAGGAACCGATGTAGCTGGTCTTCACGACCGTGTAGAACTCTTGCGCGTAACGGCCTTGCTCACGTGAGCCATAGGATGAACCCTTACGGCCCCCGAACGGAACGTGGTAGTCCACGCCGGCGGTCGGCAGGTTGACCATCACCATCCCGGCCTGGGAATGGCGCTTGAAGTGGTTGGCGTACTTGAGCGAGGTGGTGGCGATGCCCGCCGAGAGGCCGAACTCGGTGTCGTTGGCCATGGCCAGCGCCGCCTCGTAGTCGGCCACGCGGACGACGTTGGCCACCGGGCCGAAGATCTCCTCGCGGCTGACGCGCATCGACGCGTCGCTGTCGGCGAACAGCGTCGGCGCCAGGAAGTAGCCTTCGGTGTCGCAGGTCACCAGGCCGCCGCCGCTGACCAGGCGCGCGCCTTCGGACTGGCCGATGTCGATGTATTTCAGATCCTGCTCGAGCTGGGCCTGGGACACCACGGGACCTATGTCGGTGCCGGTCTTCAGCGCATGGCCGACCTTGATCGACTTCATGCGTTCGGCCATTGCCTCGACGAACTTGTCGTGGATGCCCTCGGTGACGATCAGGCGGCTGGAGGCCGTGCAGCGTTGGCCGGTGGAGTAGAACGCGCTCTGCACCGACAGCTCGACCGCCTGCTTGAGGTCGGCGTCGTCGAGGATGATCTGCGGGTTCTTGCCGCCCATCTCCAACTGCACCTTGGCTTGGCGCGACACGCAGTTGACCGCGATCTGGCGGCCCACGCCCACGGAACCGGTGAAGCTGATGCCGTCGACCTTCGGGCTGTTGACCAGCGCTTCGCCGACGACGCGGCCGCTGCCCATCACCAGGTTGAACACCCCGGCCGGGAAACCGGCGCGGGAGATGATTTCGGCCAGGGCCCAGGCGCAGCCCGGCACCAGATCGGCCGGCTTGAGCACCACGCAGTTGCCGTAGGCCAGGGCCGGGGCGATCTTCCAGGCCGGGATGGCGATCGGGAAGTTCCACGGGGTGATCAGGCCGACCACGCCCAGGGCTTCGCGGGTGACTTCGACGTTGACGCCCGGACGCACCGACGGCACGTAGTCGCCGGACAGGCGCAGGCACTCGCCGGCGAAGAACTTGAAGATGTTGCCGGCGCGGCTGACTTCGCCGATGGCTTCGGGCAGGGTCTTGCCCTCTTCCCGGGCCAGCAGGATGCCCAGCTCTTCGCGGCGGGCGAGGATCTCGCTGCCGACCTTGTCCAGCGCATCGTGGCGGGCCTGGATGCCCGAGACCGACCAGGCCGGGAACGCGGCGCGGGCCGCGTCGATGGCGGCGTGGACCTGGGTCACGTCAGCCTTCGCGTAATCGCCGATGGCGTCGCTCAGTTCGGACGGGTTGATGTTGACCGAGTAGTCGGTGCCGGCGACCCACTCGCCGTTGATGTAGTTGTCGTAGCGCTTTGTCACGAGTCGTTCTCCTCACGCAAAAGGCCGCTGATCGCTCAGCGGCCCCGATTCAGTCGCGGATGTTATTGCACACCTTGCTTGTCGATCAGCGCGGCGAGCATTTCGTACTCTTCGCCGGTCAGGTCGGTCAGCGGCGCGCGCACGGGACCTGCGTCGTAGCCGGCGATCCTGGCGCCGGCCTTGACGATGCTCACGGCGTAGCCGGCCTTGCGGTTGCGGATGTCCAGGTACGGCAAGAAGAAATCGTCGATGAGCTTGCCGACGGTGGCGTGGTCCTCACGGGCGATGGCGTGGTAGAAGTCCATCGCGGTCTTGGGGATGAAGTTGAACACCGCCGACGAGTAGACCGGCACGCCCAGCGCCTTGTAGGCCGCGGCATAGACTTCGGCGGTCGGCAGGCCGCCCAGGTAGCTGAAGCGGTCGCCGAGGCGGCGGCGGATCGACACCATCAGTTCGATGTCGCCCAGGCCGTCCTTGTAGCCGATCAGGTTCGGGCAGCGTTCGGCCAGGCGTTCCAGCAGCGGCGCATTCAGGCGGCAGACGTTGCGGTTGTAGACCACCACGCCGATGTTCACCGACTTGCACACGGCCTCGACGTGGGCGGCGACGCCGTCCTGGCTGGCTTCGGTCAGGTAGTGCGGCAGCAGCAGCAAGCCCTTGGCGCCCAGGCGCTCGGCCTCTTGCGCGTATTCGATGGCCTGGCGGGTCGAGCCGCCGACGCCGGCCAGGATCGGCACGCTGCTTGAGCAGGTGTCGACGGCGGTCTTGATGATTTCCGAGTATTCGCTGGCGGCCAGGGAGAAGAACTCACCGGTGCCGCCGGCGGCGAACAGGGCCGAAGCGCCATACGGGGCCAGCCATTCCAGGCGTTTGATGTAGCCCGCGCGGTTGAAATCGCCCTGGGCGTTGAAATCGGTGACCGGGAACGACAGCAGGCCGGCGGAGAGGATGGACTTCAGTTCTTGTGGATTCATTGTTCGAACACCCTGTAGCAACGTTTTTTGTGAGTGGACTGTTCAGCCTTGGCCGAAGTTGTAGGTCATCGTACAACTTAAAAGACAACCGTCAACTGCATTTCATCGCTGCGGGGCATTTTTTGTCGGACAAGATCGTTTCTTGACGTGGGAGGTTTCTCGACTAGGCTCGATTTAGCTGTATATCCATACAGCTAAATAAGAATCTACCGACGACATATCAAGGAGAAAGAAATGTCCGGACTCACACCGAAACCCCAGGAAAGGCCCGCTCCGACCGTCGCCCGTCTCGACGACCTGTTCACCGAACACGGCATCGCCTTCAACCCTGACGCGCCGCACCTGCTGCTGCACATCGCCGATGCCCACAGCGACGTCGCAGCGTCCCCCGCCCGTGCGCAAAAGGCCCTCAAAGGCAAGCCACCGCTGAGGTTCGAAGGCGCCGAGCACACCGCCATCGGCGACAACACCCGGTTGCGCTTCACGGAAAACAGCGAGCCGGTGCCCGCCCACAGCGTGCCGCTGCACCTGCCCAACGGCCTGGCCCTCACCTACGGCCAGGTGATCTCGCTGGGCGGCGACTTCTACGGCGTGGCGGATCGCCCGATCAATGAAGGCACCAGCGCGGCGGAACGTCAGCAGCGCTTCAGCGCCGCATTCGACACCCTCGCCGCGACCCCGGCGTCCCGGGCCGAGGCCGCACAGATCCTGGCGGTGATGCAGAAAGAAATCGACGCCGTCAAACAGGCGATCAAGGACGGCAAACCGCCCCACGAAGCCTACGACGCGTTAGGAGATACGTTGTCGGAAGAGTGGAACAAGATCACCGGCGGCGGCAGCTTCATTTCGGCGCTGATTCCGCTGGGACGCTACCTGAAACTGGCGGCGAACAACGCCGACCACTTCGCCGAATGGGCCAGGGCCGCCTACATCGCCGGGCACACCGTCGCGTTGCAGACCGCTGCGGCGGCGCACGCCGGCCAGGATGAGCGCCAGCTGGAACGGGCCTACGCCATGAACGCGTTCGCCGACCATTACCTCACCGACCTGTTCTCCGCCGGCCACCTGCGGGTGCCGCGCAAGGCCATGGCCGCAGTGGTGACGCCGAGCGACCTGGGCTCGCTGGTCAGCCGCTTCATGCACGACGAGGACAGCCGGTTCGGCCTCAAGGTGCGCAACGGCCGCGGCGAGCAATGGCGCGCCTTCGGCGACAAGCGCTACTTCGAGGCCGCCGACAACGACAACCGGCAGCAGGTCAACCAGGCGGTGCAGGCGTCGGCGGACGAGGTCTTCGCCGCCTACGCCAGCGGCAGCGTGCCGGCCGCCTCCGGTTTCGCTGCGCTGCAACGGCTCCCCGACCTGACGGCGGTGCTGGACCTGAAGAACAACTTCTCGCCGCTGTTCCGCCTGGAGAACGGCAAGGTGCTGCGGCGCAAGGACGTGAACAACCTCAACGACACCGCCACCGTCGACGACTGGTGGGGCTGGAGCACTTATCTGCTGCTCAAGAACTATCAACCGACCGGCAACACGAATTGAGGAACGCTGCGATGACGATCAGATTGAAACTGGAACTGGCTTCGGGCCAACCGCTGCAAGGGGCGCCGCTGGAGCTGCTGGCCGATGGACGGCCGGTGGCCCGGGGGGTTGTGGATAAACAGGGCTATGCGGTGTTCGAGGCGGGGCCTGTGAAAGGCGCGTTGGCGGTCCGGGTGGACCGTTCGATCCTGCCGGCAAGCTGATGCCTTTGCGCTGAAGGCACCGGCCTCTCGCGAGCAGGCTCGCTCCCACAGAGGTCGGTGTGCAACCAAGAACTGTGGGAGCCAGCCTGCTGGCGACAGCGGTCGGTCTGGCACATCGAGGTCGGATGGGCCGCCGTCATCGCAAGCAAGCTTGCTCCCACAGGGTTCTGCAGTGACCACAGATTCTGCGTCCACCCAAGCTTCACTGTGGGAGCCAGCCTGCTGGCGACAGCGGTCGGTCTGGCACATTGAGGTCGGATGGGCCGCCGTCATCGCAAGCAAGCTTGCTCCCACAGGGTTCTGCAGTG
>NZ_JBIVHR010000084.1:14165-26127 GCF_044749305.1 Pseudomonas sp. NPDC089534
AGTGACCACAGATTCTGCATCCACCCAAGCTTCACTGTGGGAGCCAGCCTGCTGGCGATGGCGGTGGGGCTGTCCCGTCAGTTGCCCTGCGCCTGCGCCTCTTCATGGGCCTGGCGCAGCCGCTCGCGGCTGTTGGTCAGGTGCAGGCGCATGGCCGCCCGGGCCGCATCGGCGTCCTGGCGGGCGATCGCCTCGTAGATTTCCTCGTGCTCGCGGCTCAGGCGGTTCATGTAGTGCTGCTGATCGTCGTGGGCCAGGCGCGCGGAGTTCAGGCGGGTGCGCGGAATGATGCTGGTGCCCAGGTGGGTCATGATGTCGGTGAAGTAGCGGTTGCCGGTGGCCAGGGCGATCTGCAGGTGGAACTGGAAGTCCGAGGCCACCGCATCGCTGGCGTGGGCGACGCTTTCGTTCAGGGCATCGAGGGCGGCGCGCATGGCGGCCAGTTGCTCGGGGTTGCGGCGCTGGGCGGCCAGGCCGGCGGACTCGACTTCCAGACTGATGCGAAACTCCAGGATCGCCAGCACGTCGCGCAGGGTGACCACCGTGGCCGGGTCGATGCGAAAGCCGCTAGGGCTCGGCGTGTCGAGCACGAAGGTGCCGATGCCGTGGCGGGTTTCCACCTGGCCTGCGGCCTGCAACCGGGAAATCGCCTCGCGCACCACCGTGCGGCTGACGCCATGGGCTTCCATGATCGCCGATTCGGTGGGCAACTTGTCGCCGCGCTTGAGCAGGCCGTCGCGGATCTGCTCGGTCAGCACCGTCACCAGTTCCTGGGCCAGGCTGCGGCGCTTGCGCGGGAGGCGCGGGGTGTCGGTCGGGGTTTGCATGGTCTGCGTCTTGTCTCGGAAGTCGGCTTGGCGGGCATCATAGCGCAAGCGGGTTGTACGATCACTGCTGGCACACATTGCCCCTGCGGGAGCCGGCCTGCCGACGATGGCGTCGGTCGCTCCCACGGGGCCTGCTGTGCCTAGGCGGTGACGGTCTGCTCAACGAGATGGCCGTTGTCGATCCGCACGTGCCTTGGGTGGAAGCGCTTGAGGCTGCTGCGGTGGCCGACGCTGACGATGCTCAGCCCCGGCAACCGGTCGATCAGCGCCTGGTACAGGGTCGCTTCGTCCTCTTCGTCCATCGCCGACGTGGCCTCGTCCATGTACAGCCACTGCGGCGCATACAGCAGCGCACGGGCGAATGCCAGCCGTTGCTGCTCGCCCGGCGACAGCATGCGCTGCCAGTGGTTGGCCTCGTCCAGCCGCGCCACCAGGTGCGGCAGGCGGCAAGTCTCCAGCACCTCCTGATAGCGCTCCGGCGCATAGGTGTCGCCCGGCTGCGGATAGCTCAGCGCATCACGCAAGGTGCCGATCGGCAGATAGGGCTTCTGCGGCAGGAACAGGTAACGCTCCGCCGGCAGGCGGATGTTGCCGTGCCCCGCCGGCCACAGGTTGCCCATCGCCCGCAGCAGCGTCGACTTGCCGCTGCCGGAACGGCCGCTGAGCATCACCCGGTCGCCCGCCTCCACGGTCATGTCGGCATGGGTCAGCAGATGGCGGCCGTCGGCCAGGTCCAGGCCCAGGTTGTGCACCTTCAGTTCGCTGCCCTGGCTCTGCACGTCGATGGCCGGCGCACGCTGTTCGTTGTCGTCCATCGCGTTGCGGAAACTCAGCAGACGGTCGCAGGTCGCGCGCCATTCGGCCAGGTCCTGGTACGCGCTGATGAACCAGCTGAAGCTCTCCTGGACGTTGCCGAACGCCGAGTTGATCTGCATCAGCTCGCCCAGCTCGATCTTGCCCGTCAGGTAACGGGGCGCCGCGACGATGAACGGGAAGATGATCGCGATCTGGCCGTAGCCGGAGGTGAAGAAGGTCAAGCGCTTGGACACCCGCATGATGTCCCAGAAGTTGTGCCAGACCAGCCCGAAGCGGTTGCTCAGGCGACGGTTCTCGTTGGGTTCGCCGTTGTACAGCGCGATGCTTTCGGCGTTCTCGCGCACCCGCACCATGGAGAAACGCAGATCGGCCTCGAAGCGTTGCTGTTGGTTGTTCAAGCCGATCAGGCGACGGCCGATCAGGTGCGTCAGCCAGCTGCCGACCGCCGCGTACAGCAGCGCGCACCAGAACATGTAGCCGGGGATCTCGATGCCGAACACTTCGATGCTGCCGGACACGCCCCACAGGATGACCGAGAACGACACCAGGCTGACCACGGTGCGGATCAGGCCCAGCCCCAGGCCCAGGGTGTTGGCGGTGAATTTGTTGAGGTCTTCGGAAATCCGCTGGTCAGGGTTGTCGGTGTAGCCGCCCTGCTCCAGCTGGTAGTAGTTCTTGTGGCCGAGCCAGCGCTTGAAGTGGTTTTCGGTCAGCCACGCCCGCCAGCGGATGGTCAGCATCTGCGTCAGGTACAGCCGGTAGACCGCGCCGAGGATCGCCACCGCAGCGATCCCGCAGAAATACAGGATCAGTTGCCAGAACGCCGCCTCGTCCTTCTTCTGCAAGGCGTTGTAGAAATCCTTGTACCAACTGTTGAGCCACACCGAGATGCCCACGCTGAACAGCGACAGCGCGATCACGGCGATCAGCAGCGTCCAGGCCTTGCCTTTCTCTTCGCTGCGCCAGTAAGGCGTGGTCATCGCCCACACTTTGCGGAAAAACTGCCCGCGCACGGCATCGTTGACCGCGGAATATTCAGCGTTCTGATTCATGGAAAAGGCTCGATAAAGAAAAGAACAGACACGCACCGATCATAGTTGATCGGTGCGCGTTGTCGCGAGGCCCGGCGATGGCCGTTCAGCGCAGGTTCAGCGACGCACCGGGCGTTTCTGCAGCTTGCGCTGCAAGGTGCGGCGGTGCATGCCCAGGGCGCGGGCAGTGGCGGAGATGTTGCCTTCGTGCTCGGTCAGCACGCGCTGGATGTGCTCCCATTGCAGGCGGTCCACCGACATCGGGTTTTCCGGCACCAGGCTGTCGAGGTCGGCGTGCTCGGAGAGCAACGCCGCCAGCACGTCATCGGCGTCCGCCGGCTTGCACAGGTAGTTGCAGGCGCCGCGCTTGATCGCCTCGACCGCCGTGGCGATGCTCGAATAGCCGGTGAGGATCACCACGCGCATCTCCGGATCCAGCTCCAGCAGCTTGGGCAGCAGCACCAGGCCGGAGTCGCCGTCCATCTTCAGGTCCAGCGCGGCGTAGTCCGGCACGTCCTGCTGGGCGAGGGCCAAACCCTCTTCGGCGGAGCCGGCGGTGCTGACGCGAAAGCCGCGGCGGGCCATGGCGCGGGCCATCACCCGGGTGAAGGTCGCGTCGTCGTCGACCAGCAGCAGATGCGGCAGCTCTTCGCCTTCGACTTGGATTTCTTCGTCACTCATAGTTGGTCTCCTCGGGCGCCGTGGGGCAGGCGCAGCTCGGTGAGCGTGCCGCCTTCCTCATGACTATAGAGTTTCACGGAGCCGCCGGCGCGGGTCACGCTGGCCTTGCTCAAGAACAGGCCCAGGCCGAAGCCCTTGCCCTTGGTGGTAAAAAACGGCTTGCCGATCTGCTCGGCGATGGCCAGCGGCACGCCGGCGCCGTGGTCGCGGATGCTGATGGTCAGGTCTTCGGCGGTCCAGTCCAGGGTCACCTGAAGGTTTTCCGGGCAGGCGTCGGCGGCGTTGTTGAGCAGGTTCAGCAGCGCCTGGGTCAGGTCCGGCGGCGGCGCGATGCGCGGCAGCGTGCCCTGGCCCAGGCGGTGGAAGCGGTAACTGGCTTCGGGGCGCATCAGGTGCCAACGGTTCAGGGCTTCGTCCAGCCAGTCGGTGACGTCCTGCATCTGCACCGCCATCCGCCGGTTGGCCTCGGCGGCGCGCACCAGTTGCTGCAGGGTTTCCTTGCACAGCTTGACCTGATCCTTGAGCACCTTGAGGTCGTCCTGAAGCATCGGGTCGTGATGGTCCTGCTGCATCTCGTTGAGCAGCACGCTCATGGTCGCCAGCGGCGTGCCCAGCTCATGGGCCGCACCGGCCGCCTGGGTGGCGACGGCCAGCAACTGCTGGTCGCGCAGGCCTTCTTCGCGGCGGATCGCGCGCAGTTCTTCCTGACGGCGCAGTTCCTCGGCCATCCGTGCGGCAAAGAACGTGATGACGGCGGCGGCCAGGGCAAAGCTCAGCCACATGCCGTAGATCTGCAGGTTCTCCCGGGCGACCGGAAGGGTCTCCAGCGGATAGAAATGCGTCAACATCAAGGTGTACAGGGCCAGGGCGATGCCGGACAGGATCACCGAGTAGCGCCACGGCAGCGTCACCGCCGCGATGGTCAACGGCACCAGGTAATAGGACACGAACGGGTTGGTCGAACCGCCGGAGAAATACAGCAGGGCGCTGTGGATAAAAAGATCGCAGGCCAACTGCAGCGCGTACTCAAGCTCGGTGACCGGCCACGAGGTGCGCAGGCGCACGGCGGTGAACGTGCACAGCAGGATCGAGCAGCCCAGGGTCATCACCAGTTGCACCCAAGGCAACGGCAACAGTTGCAGCCAGTAGGCCAGGCCCACGGAGCCGGCCTGGGCGGCGAGCACCAGAATGCGGATGAAGGTCAGGCGCCAGAGGTTCTGGCGGGTGGCGGAAGTCAGTTGTACGGGGGCGAGCATGAGCTCTCCTGATGAGCGCTCCAGGCGGATCGCACGGAGTATACCGAAGCGGCGCGCCCGAGAGTCGAAAGTGCGGCAAACGACCACATGGCGCAAACGGGAAATTGATCTAGGGCAAGCGGGGCCCCAGGCTCGCACCTGTGGCGAGGGAGCTTGCTCCCGCTGGCGCGCGCAGCGGCCCCGACCGTCTTGTGAGCGCTGCGCACTCAAGCGGGAGCAAGCTCCCTCGCCACAGGCAGCCATCTGTATAGAACTTGTAACTGGGCGAACCCATTCCCAAAGGCTAGAGTCTGATGGTTTCACGCAGGCCCCCGAACCATCGCCTGCGCCCCCATCAAGGAGCCTTCATGCACACATTCCGCCGCAGCGCCGCCCTTCTCGCCCTGACCGTCGGCAGCGTCGCCAGCCTTCCGGCCCTGGCCGCCGACGAGCTGCACTACAACCAGATTTCCCTGCGCGCCGAAGTCAGCCAGGAAGTGGCCCGCGACCTGATGATCGTGACCCTCTACACCGAAGAGCAGAACACCGACCCGGCCAAGCTCGCCGCCGACGTCAGCACCACCATGAACAAGGCGCTGGCCCAGGCCAAGCAGGTCAAGGACGTCACCCTGCGCCAGGGCAGCCGCAACAGCTATCCGATCTACGACACCAAGGGCCAGAAGATCACCGGCTGGCGCGAGCGCGCCGAACTGCGCCTGGAAAGCGCCGACTTCGCCGCCCTGTCCAAGCTCACCGGCGAACTGCTGGGCGAACTGAAGATGGGCGGCATGGACTTCGCCATCGCCGACGCCACCCGCAAGGCCAGCGAAGACAAGCTGCTCAAGGAAGCCGTGAGCGCCTTCAAGGCCCGCGCCCAACTGGCCACCGACGCACTGGGCGGCAAGGGCTACAAGATCGTCAACCTGAACCTCAACAGCAACGGCTACCCGCAGCCGTACCTGCGCGCCCCGATGATGATGAAGGCGGCAGGCATGGACGCGGCACCGGTGACCCCGGAAGTCGAAGCCGGCACCAGCCAGGTCGGCATGACGGCGGACGGCTCGATCGAAGTGCTGATGCAGTGATCTGATCCGTGAACGGGAACCGGCGGTCGGCATCGACCGCCGTTTTTTTTGTGCCTGCCGACCGCGCTGATGCGCACGGTCGGCCGTGTCTTCACTGCCGCCATCGCCAGCAGGCTGGCTCCCACAGGGACATGTGCGCGACGCAGATCCTCTGTGGGAGCCAGCCTGCTGGCGATGGTGCCCGTGAGGGCCACCCCATGAATGAAGCAGGAAACAGCCTCAAAGCCAGCGCCGATCCTGTGGGAGCCAGCCTGCTGGCGATGGTGCCCGTGAGGGCGCTTCATGCCCAATGCGACGCAGAAATCCGGCGCTACCAAAAGAAGCACCAGTTGCACCTGGTGAAACTCCGCCCTTCCCTGCGATCCAGACGCCTTGCGTCCGATGCGCCCCCGCCAGCCCCTAAGCCCCCTCGCAGACCACCGGTATAAATAGGTAACACCCGGCCCCATTGCGGAGCGGCTGCACCCCTCAACGCACCGTTTTAGAGCGCCCCGTGCACCGTAAAAACCACCCGCAAACGGTCAAATGCGTCAAAACTTACACCAATGCGACATTAAGGTACGTTCGTGCCACCGTTTGACGCCTGCCGTCGCTCTGCATCTTGCATTGGGTATGGGGCCTGCATAAGTATCCGCAGGCACGACTCACGAGGTCGTACCTCAATATCAAAAAATGACAACAAATCATGAGGCCAACATGCTTAAACACGCGGTCATTCCGTTTTTAGTCGGCGCAGGCATGCTTGCCTCCGCACCTTTCGCTTCCGCTGCGACTAACCTGGTGTTCTGCTCCGAAGGCAGCCCGGCCGGTTTCGACCCAGGCCAATACACCACCGGAACCGACTTCGACGCCTCGGCCGAGACCATGTTCAACCGCCTGACCCAGTTCGAGCGCGGCGGCACCGCCGTGATTCCTGGCCTGGCGACCAAATGGGACATTTCCGACGACGGCCTGACCTACACCTTCCACCTGCGTGAAGGCGTCAAGTTCCACACCACCCCGTATTTCAAGCCGACTCGTGAGTTCAACGCGGACGACGTGCTGTTCACCTTCAACCGCATGATCAACAAGGACGACCCTTTCCGTAAGGCGTATCCGACCGAATTCCCGTACTTCACCGACATGGGGATGGACACCAACATCACCAAGGTCGAGAAAGTCGACGACCACACCGTCAAGTTCACCCTCAAGGAAGTGGACGCCGCGTTCATCCAGAACCTGGCGATGAGCTTCGCCTCGATCCAGTCCGGCGAATACGCCGCCCAGCTGCTCAAGGAAGGCAAGGCCGCCGACATCAACCAGAAGCCGGTCGGCACCGGCCCGTTCGTGTTCAAGAGCTACCAGAAGGACTCGAACATCCGCTACACCGGCAACAAGGACTACTGGAAGCCGGATGACGTGAAGATCGACAACCTGATCTTCGCCATCACCACCGACCCGTCGGTGCGCATCCAGAAGCTGAAGAAGAACGAATGCCAGATCACCCTCTTCCCGCGTCCGGCCGACCTGGCCGCGCTGAAGTCCGATCCGGCGCTGAAGATGCCTGACCAGGCCGGCTTCAACCTGGGCTACATCGCCTACAACGTGATGGACAAGGTCAAGGACAGCAACGAGCCGAACCCGCTGGCCAACCTGAAAGTGCGTGAGGCGCTGGACATGGCGGTCAACAAGCCGCAGATCATCGACTCCGTGTACCAGGGCGCCGGCCAACTGGCCGTCAACGCCATGCCGCCGACCCAGTGGTCCTACGACACCACCATCAAGGACACCAAGTACGATCCTGAGAAAGCCAAGCAGCTGCTCAAGGAAGCCGGCGTCAAGGAAGGCACCGAGATCGTCCTGTGGGCGATGCCGGTACAGCGTCCGTACAACCCGAACGCCAAGCTGATGGCCGAAATGCTCCAGTCCGACTGGAAGAAGATCGGCCTGAACGTGAAGATCGTCAGCTACGAGTGGGGCGAGTACATCAAGCGCTCCAAGGGCGGCGAGAACCAGGCGATGATCATCGGCTGGAGCGGCGACAACGGTGACCCCGACAACTGGCTGAACGTGCTGTTCGGCTGCGACTCGCTCAGCGGCAACAACTTCTCCAAATGGTGCGACAAGAAGTTCGACGGCCTCGTGAAGGAAGCCAAGCGCACCACCGACCAGGCCAAGCGCACCGAACTGTACAAACAGGCGCAACACGTCCTCAAAGATGCTGTGCCAATGACACCTATCGCTCACTCGACGGTGTATCAACCCATGCGCGCCAACGTGCAGGACTTCAAGATCAGCCCATTCGGCTTGAACTCCTTCTACGGCGTCAGCGTCAGCAAGTAAGAAACGGCAGCGACGACGTATTCAACGTCGCCGCTGCTTTTTTCTGCCGAGAAGCCAGGAATTTGCCTACATCCATTTCCACTTGGTCTGACCATAGTGGTTTAGGACGCGTTGCCTTTTCCTACGAGTCTTTAGGACTCAGCGCATTTACTGCCAGCCCCACGGCCCCTACCGTCGGGTGCTGACCAGTGATCGCGCGGGCCATCGGTTTGTTGCCCGTACTGGTTTGAGCCCGATGCGGCCGCCAGATCCCCGGACGGGATCGCGCGCATCGGAACACACGACAAAAAGAGGGAGCGTCATGCGCCATTCCTTGGTTTTTTCCGCATTGCTGGGCGCCGGCCTGTTGGCCGCCACGTCCGCCAGTTTCGCCGCCGGCAATAGCCTGGTCTTCTGTTCCGAAGGCAGCCCGGCGGGCTTCGACACCGCGCAATACACGACGGCCACCGACAACGACGCCGCCGAGCCGCTGTACAACCGCCTCGCCGAATTCGAGAAAGGCGCGACCAACGTCGTACCGGGTCTGGCGACCAGTTGGGAAATCTCCGAAGATGGCCTGAAATACACTTTCCACCTGCGTGAAGGCGTGAAATTTCATACAACGCCGTACTTCAAGCCCACCCGCAATTTCAACGCCGACGACGTGCTGTTCACCTTCAACCGCATGCTCGATCCGCAGCAGCCTTTCCGTAAGGCTTATCCGACAGAATTCCCGTACTTCAACGGGATGAGCCTGAACAAGAACATCGCCAAGGTCGAGAAGACCGGGCCGCTGACCGTGGTCATGACGCTCAACACCGTCGACGCCGCGTTCATCCAGAACATCGCCATGAGCTTCGCCGCCATCCTGTCCGCCGAGTACGCCGACAAGCTGCTGGCCGAAGGCAAGCCGAGCGACATCAACCAGAAGCCGGTCGGCACCGGGCCGTACGTGTTCAAGAGCTACCAGAAAGACTCGAACATCCGCTACACCGGCAACAAGCACTACTGGGACCCGAGCCGGGTCAAGCTCGACAACCTGATCTTCGCCATCAACACCGATGCCTCGGTGCGGGTGCAGAAGCTCAAGGCCAACGAGTGCCAGGTCACCCTGCATCCGCGCCCGGCCGACGTCGAAGCGCTGAAGAACGATCCCAAGCTGCAACTGATCACCAAGCCCGGCTTCAACCTCGGCTACATCGCCTACAACACCCGCCACAAGCCGTTCGACCAGCTCGAAGTGCGCCAGGCGCTGGACATGGCGGTGAACAAGCCGGCGATCCTCAACGCCGTGTACCAGGGCGCCGGCCAGTTGGCGGTCAACGCCATGCCGCCGACCCAGTGGTCCTACGACGACTCGATCAAGGACGCCGCCTACGACCCGGAAAAGGCCAAGGCGCTGCTCAAGGCCGCCGGCGTCAAGGAAGGCACCGAAATCACCCTGTGGGCGATGCCCGTGCAGCGCCCCTACAACCCGAACGCCAAGCTGATGGCCGAGATGCTCCAGGCCGACTGGGCGAAGATCGGCCTGAAGGTGAAGATCGTCAGCTACGAATGGGGCGAGTACATCAAGCGCACCAAGAACGGCGAGCACGACATCAGCCTGATCGGCTGGACCGGCGACAACGGCGATCCCGACAACTGGCTCGGCACGCTGTACAGCTGCGACGCCATCGGCGGCAACAACTACTCCATGTGGTGCGATCCGGCCTACGACAAGCTGATCAAGGAGGCCAAGGTCGTCACCGACCGCGACCAGCGCACCCTGCTCTACAAACAGGCCCAGCAGTTGCTCAAGCAGCAAGTGCCGATCACGCCTGTCGCCCACTCGACGGTCAACCAGCCGCTGAGCGCCAAAGTCGAAGGGTTCAAGGTCAGCCCCTTCGGTCGCAACGTGTTCTCGGGTGTCAGCATCGATTAAACACAAAACCGACTAGCCGCAACGCTGGGGGGGCCGTCTACCCCCTCACGCAAGCGCTTTGCCGAAATTCGCCGTTCCGGTCTTCTGCAAACGTTTGCGATGTGTGAATGAGTTCTAAACCAATAACCGGCCAACCCAAAAAAGCCGGCATAAAAAGAAAGTAAAGGAGCTTCACCCATGAAACTGAGCAGCACCGCGATTCTGGCCTTGGCCATCAGCAGCATCACGGCGACGGCCTACGCAGAGCCCGTCAGCCAGGAATTTGTTCCGACCACCCTGGCGGGCAGCAGCGCGCAAGGCGAGGCCAAAGGCTTTATCGAAGGTCAGAGCCTGGGGGGCACGACCCGTAACTGGTACGCCAACGAGCTGCGGCGCCGGGACGACACCTTCAGCTACAAGAAAGACAGCGTGAAGCACGACCCGAGCGCCCCCAAGACGCCGACGCCGCGTCGCATCAACTGGGTGCAGGGCACCATCGTCAACTACACCTCGGGCTTCACCCAAGGCACCGTCGGCGTCAGCACCGAAGTGGCCGCGTACAACGCCATCGCACTGGACCGTGACCGCAAGGACATCGCCGGCGGCTCCAACCGCACCCTGGCGCACTCCGACGGCGACGCCGTGGACCAGTGGAGCAAACTGGGCCTGGCCAACGTGAAGTTCCGCGTCTCGAACACGACCCTGACCGCCGGTCGCCAGAACTTCAGCACGCCGATCGTCGACGTGATCGGCAACCGTCCTCTGCCGTCGAGCTTCGAAGGCATCAGCCTGCACAGCGAAGAGTTCAACAACCTGTCGTTCGACCTGGCCGGTTTCGACCGCGTTTCGCCACGTACCGAGCAGAGCCTGTCGAAGTTCCGTTCCGAGTATTCCGCCACCGGCGTCGAGACCGACAAGGTCTACACCGCCGGCGTGAACTACCAGCCGCTGAAAAGCCTGAAAACCAGCCTGTACGTGGCCAACGTCGAAGACTTCTGGAACCAGTACTACTTCGGCGGCACCCATGAACTGGGTGACAGCCAGGTGCTGAGCCTGACCACCGGCCTGAACTACTACAAGACCGTCGACGAAGGCAAAAAGCTGATGGGCGACATCGACAACGATACCTACTCGCTGTCGTTGGGCCTGACCCACCAGGCCCACAGCCTGACCTTCTCCTACCAGCAGGTGAACGGTAACGAGTACTTCGACTACCTGCACGAAACCAACGGCATCTACCTGGCCAACTCCCTGCTGTCGGACTTCAACGGCCCGAACGAGAAATCCTTCCAGATCGCCTACGGCATCAACATGGCCGAGTACGGCGTTCCCGGCCTGAAGTTCAACATCTATCAGGCCCGCGGTTGGGGCATCGACGGTACCCACTACCGTGGCACCGCGTACACCGACCCGGGCGCCAAGCGCGGCGACCTGAGCCTGATGGACGGCGAAAGCCACTATGAATACGGCATCGGCGCTTCCTACGCCGTGCAGAGCGGCCCGCTCAAGGCCACCGCCATCCGCGCGACCTACACCACCCACCGCGCCAGCGAACACCAGGCGGACGGCAACATCAACGAGTTCCGTCTCGTGACCACCATCCCGTTCAACATCCTGTAAAAACGCACGCCGGCGGCTGACTCATGGAGAGTCGGCCGTCCGGCTTTTTGTCTTCAACCGATTGCAGAGGGTTCTTGATGAAAATGCTTCCCCTACGTGCGGCCGTCGCGGCCGCGTTGCTGAGCGTCGCTGCCGGCGTGTCGGCCAAACCCTTGGTGGTCTGCACCGAAGCCAGTCCGGAAGGCTTCGATGTGGTCCAGTACACGACTGCAGTCACCGCCGATGCGGCGGCCGAGACCGTCTTCAACCGGTTGGCGGACTTCAAGCCGGGCACCACCGAGGTGATCCCCGCGCTGGCCGAATCCTGGGACATCAGCGAGGACGGCCTGACCTACACGTTCCATCTGCGCAAAGGCGTCAAGTTCCACACCACCGAATACTTCAAGCCGACCCGCGACATGAACGCCGACGACGTGGTCTGGAGCTTCCAGCGCCAGCTGGACCCGAATCACCCGTGGCACAAACT